>JBJECJ010000069.1:0-8867 GCA_051870955.1 Paludibacteraceae bacterium
TTTTTTCTTAACATATAATTTTCGTATAATTAATCATTAATTTATTACCAAAAACCAATTTGGTCTTTGACTGATGTAATAACTCGCTTATATCGAATTCACGTTAACTTAGGGTTTGCTCCTTCTGCTACATTGCAACTCTACTAATCACTGATTACTATCCACTGACCACTAACCACTGACCACTGCCTACTCTATCCCATCGCGCCGTTCACCTGTATCACCTGCCCGGAGATATAGGACGAGAGGTCGGAGGCGAGGAAGAGGGCGGTCTGCGCCACCTCTTCGGGCTTGCCTGCGCGCTTCATGGGGATGAGCGAGAGGAAGTGCTGGTGCACCTCCTCGGGCAGCGACTGCGTCATGTCCGTCCAGATAAAGCCCGGCGCAATGGCATTGGCTCTCACACCGCGTGCGCCCAGTTCCTTGGCGGTGGTCTTCATCAGCGCGATGATACCCGCCTTGGACGCGGCGTAGTTCGCCTGCCCGGCGTTGCCGTTCAGCCCTACGACCGACGAGAGCGAGATGATAGAGCCCGCGCGCCGGCGCATCATAACAGGCGCAACGGCGTGGGTGAAGTTGAACGCCGACTTGAGGTTGACATGCAGCACATCGTCCCACTGCTGTTCGGTCATGCGCAACAGGAGCGTGTCGCGCGTGATACCCGCGTTGTTCACCATGATGTCTATGCGTCCGCCAAAGTCTTGTAGCACCTGCTGCACCACCTCGTGGGCAGCGTCGAAATCCGCCGCGTCGCTCAGGTAGGCTTTGGCTTGCACACCCAGTGCCTGCGCCTCAGCGACCACCTCGGCGGCAGGCTCATCGGGTACGATATAGGTAATCGCGATGTTGCAGCCCTCCTTGGCAAAGAGCAGGGCTATCTGCCGCCCGATACCTCGCGCAGCACCCGTGATAATGGCTGTTTTTCCGGAAAGAAGCATTGGAGTTTCAGTTAACAATTAATAATTAACAATTAACATGCCCTGTATTTTACTTTTTTGGGGTGGCGAAGCGAGATTAGTCGTCTTTTATCGGGAACACCCCTGTGGGTTTTAGGATGGTGTATTTGGTCATCTCTTGGTTGGAGGTGAAGCCTATGCCCTCTATGATAGACTGCTCGCGGGTGATTTTGATGACCGAGTCGGAATAGACCGTCTCCGCCTTCTGGTTCCAATAGAGTTCGGGCGTCTCGAATATCTCGTTCTTCTCGTTCACGGCATAGACATTGCCCGTCAGGTGCCAAATCTGCTCCTCCTCCCAGTACTTGGCATAGTCGGAGCGGAGCGAGGCGTTGACATTCAGTTCCTCATCGAACTTCTCCAGATAGATACCCTTCGGGAAGTCCCAGTAGGCGGGTTGCGCCTTGTCGTAGATACGCCATTGCTGCGCGTTGATACGATAGCGCGTGATACCCGAGTCGGAGATGAGCGTGCTCACCTCGCTGGCATCCAGCACAGGCACTGTCGCCCGCTCGCTCAGCGCCACGCGGTCAATCTTCATCTCCCCGCGCGAGCAGCCGGCGGTGCCCGCCATCAGCCCGGCGAGAAGCACGAACACCACCCCTACCCTCCTCAGCAGGAGGGACAGGGATGGTGCACTATGGTTCCAAAGAAGTCTCACTGTTTATTTGCCTGCACGGCAGGTGGTGGTCTCACCTATCCAGCCGCCTACGTAGTAGGTCGCTCCGCCCAGTTCATTCGGGAGGTCGAACATCTCCTCGCGGGTGGGATAGTACTTGCAGTAAGTAGCAATCAGTTTGTCGGCATCGGCAGCGCAAGAGGGGTCAACCGACTTCGCCTTCACGAACTTATCCACAGCCGCCCAGAAGACGGTCTTGTTCAGAATAGCCGCCTTCGCAGCAGGGTAGTCTGCGGTGGAATAAGGCTGCGAAGCCGCATATGCACAACCGATAACGATGTAGCAGCGTCCCTGGTCCTCGCGGCTGTTGAGCGACATACGCGCATACGCACGCGCCTGCGGGTAATTCTTAAGGTTAGTGAGGTATATCAGTGCGATACTATACTGATAGTCAGCGATATCCTCGTCCGCGGGGTCGATAGCCGTCGCCAAGGCGATAGCCTGCTCGTAGTACTCGATAGCGCCGCGGTAGTCCTCTTTCTTGGTGGACATACGTGCGCAGCCGGCAGCCGACTCCTCGGTGGGTTGCAGACGGTGAGCGTTCTCGCAAGCAGCGAAATAGACATCGCTCTCGGTGCATTTCACGCGTTTGTACAGCGCAGCCACCTTGCCGAGCATGTCCATATTCTCCTTGTTGTCCTCTACCACCTGTGCGTAAATCTCATCCAACTTGGAGCAGTCTGCCGCGCCGGAGATAGCGAAGATATTGTCCACATAGTCTTTCTGCTTGGCAGCGATAGCGGCGTTCTTGTCCGCGGGGTTGGCTGCTTTCTGCGAGAGGTAGTTCGACGCCAACTCATAGTCCGCGATGAAGCGCTCGCCGTATTGGTCGGGGTTGGTCTTGTAGATGGCATACGACACGTCCACCAACTTCACCAATACCATGATTTGGCTCTTCTCCTTCATGCCCTCCACCGAGGCTTTGAGCCACGAGTAGCAGTTCTCGCTGGCGGGGTCTTCGGGGAAGTACTCGCAGTAGTCCAGTCCCTTCAAGCCCAGCACGTATGCTGCGGGGTACTTGGGGTCGTCGCCGAAGTACTTGATACGCTTATCGCTCATCTCCAGCAACAACTTGCGCAGACGGTCTTTCTCGGCTTCATCGGTAGCGTTCTTGTACTTCCACTCAATGATTTTGCTACCCTGCGTGTAGATAGCCTTGTTGGCGTTCGGGCAAGTGGTGTACACTTCCCACCACGGCTCGTAGGCGTCGGCGAACTGTTTGTTCTTCACACTCTCGTTGAAGAGCGACACGTTCACCACACACTCCTCCGTAATCGTGGGTGTTTCCTCGGGCTCGGCTACCGCTGCGGGTGCCTGCTGAGCCTCTTCTGTCTCTACCTTCTTGGTGGGTTTCTTCGCGCTGCATACTGCCGGAATAGCGGCGCACAACGCCAGAGCAATAAACGATTTTAGTTTCATAAATGTTGGTATGTTTTAAGAGTTATTTTATTAGTGGTCAGTGGTTAGTGGTCAGTGGTCAGTAAGCGCAGCGGTCTTTCAGCGAAGCGGTCTGACAGCAAAGCGGTCGTTCAGCGAAGCGGTCTGACAGCGCGTAGCGCAGTCCTCCATCACAACTTCCGCTTGAAGAACCAGTTCTCGGAGATGGAGGCGTTGATGGTCAGCCTCAGCGAGTTCTCCTGCAAGGTCGCGGCATTGCCTCGGTGGGTGTATTCCAGCGTGGCGTTGAACACCGTCGCCGCCGTCCGCAGGGGGAAACCGATACCTATGCTGGCGGTAACGTCCCGCGCACTGTTCTCCAAGGAATAGGAATCCGCCACGTTCACGCCGCAGCGCCAGAGCATACGCTCGTAGTATCGGCGGCCGTTGGGGTTATGGCGATACTCCACGCCCGCGCTGTAGCGGCTGCGGTCGCGGAAAGCATGGGTCTTGCCTTGGTACATCGCCGCGGACATGCACTGCCGCTGATAGTCGAAAGCCACCGTCAGGCGGTCTGCCCAACTGTAACTCACGCCGCCGCCATACACCATCGGTAGTTCAAACCCGCCTTCCAGCACCGAGACCGTATCTTCCGACTGCGTCTCGATAGTAGTGAAGGACGTGCTGCTCATCTTCTGCTTGTTCTCGAAGACACCGCCCAGCACGATGGTATGGTCGCCGAAGGTATGGAAGAACTGCGCGCCGTAGCGCAGACGGATACTGCTCACGCGGAGTTCCGACTCCTGTGAACTGCCTTTCAGCGCCGCCTCCGTGAAGGTCAGCGTGCGCGTGTTGGTCGTGGTGCCGAACATATAATAGACGTTTGCACCCAACGCCACCCAGTCGCAGATATTGAAACTCAAGCCGCCATAGACCTGACTAATCCCGCCCGTGCCCACATACGACGCCGTGTAGTGGTAGTCCGAGTTGATGGAGTCGCCCACCGCCAGGTCATAGCCCACCGACGAATAGGGCAACACGCCCGCCGAGAACGCGATATAACGCTTATATATAGGGAATTGCAGCGACAGGTACTCCAAGTTACCGTTCGCCTTGTTGCGGTTGCCCGACACGTCCGAGTAAGCCGACCACATGATGCTAGCCGCCAAGTCGAACATAAAGGTCAGGCTGTCGCCTGCCGTGAACGACGCAGGCTGCGCGGGGTTGATGACCTTGTTGCTCCGCATACCGAGCCCCACGCCGCCCATGGCGCGGTACGTATTCGGCACGTTATCACTCAAATCGCCGTAGCCAAACCGCGAATAAGGCGAAGAAGAGCCGTTCTGAGCGTACAGCAAACAAGTACTCGGCAAGCACAGCAGTACCAAAAGGAATATTATATATAGAGATTGCTTACTCATTAGTCTGTTTCACTTATTAGCCGCATAAAAACATCTATATCCACCAATTCTACTTTCGGGAAGGGGACTTTCCTCAGCGCTTGGAAATGCACATCGTTGGTTACGATACACTTTGCATTGGCTGCTATGGCGCAATCCACAAACTTGTTATCATCCGCATCCGCAGTAATGAGGTGGTAGCGATAAGCGGGCGCCACTTGCACCACATGGGGCAGTTGCAAAATCGCTTTTATCACATTTTCCGCCACTATCGGACTGGCATGTGCGGCTACCACTTCCTCGTATTCCAACAATATATCGGTAGATACGCACAAAGCATACTTTCCCGCAAACAACGCCGTCAGTATCTTATGATACGGGCTTCGACGGGGTATCGCCATCAACAAGCAGTTGGTATCCAAAACGTACCTTTCCATCAGTCTGCATAGGGTGTACGTTCATGCAATTGTTTCCAATCCGCTATGGTCTTTTCATCCATCTTCCCCTCTTCCCACAGGTCATCCATCGCGTCAAATGCCCGTTCCGCATAGTAGTTCGCCACAAGGTTGCGAATATCCATCGCCTCTTTCTCTGTCCGAATACGGCTCAGCATAGAAAGTAACTGCATCTGAACAGGGGAAAACAGGGTCTCTTGTTGTCTTAAATCGGCGCTCATTTTTCTCTAATCGCAATTTGCCTGCAAAGTTACAAAAAAAATACCAAACTCGCAAATGTTTGGCTTTTTTTTTACTTTTTATAGCATTTTCTCTGATTTTCCACCCTCGCAACGCACACCCCGCCGAGGACGCTGGGCGGGCGGGACAGGGTCTTCTCCCTCCCTTTAAGGGAGGGCTGGGGAGGGTCCTACATTGTAACTCAAAATCGTGTTCAGCCCAATCAGCACGAGGTGTTTCTCGTGGTGGATGGTATAGTTGCGCTTCCCGTGGGAGCGGACATTATTCAGTATATAAGGTGCATTTCCCCCCGTGAGATAGGTCTGGAAATGCTGCCCGCGGTCCACCAGCGTCCGCATGTAGCCCTTCACCTCATACGCCACGCCGCGCACCACGCCCGCGGCTATCGCGTCCCGCGTGTTCTTCCCGAAGAGCGGTATCAACTCGCTCTCCTCGGCTTCCACCAGCGGCAGTTTCTTGGTCAGGCGGTTGAGCATGGTCAGCCTCATCTTTATCCCCGGCGCGATGTTCCCGCCGCAGAAAGTCCCGTCGGCGGACACATAGTCATACGTTATCGCAGAGCCCGCGTCGATAATCAGCAGGTTCTCGTTCGGGCAAAGCGCCACAGCCCCCACCGCCGCTGCCAGTCGGTCTTGACCCAGCGTCTCAGGCGTGTCGTACCCGTTGCGGATGGGAATGGGCGTCTTGTGGTCGAACAGGATAAAATGCTTCGACAGACGGTGCAGCGAGTTGACCACGGCGGGCTCGATGTTTATCACCGAAGAGATAATGCTGTCCGTGATGGGATACAGCGAAAAGAGTCGCTCCACATCCGACGACGCAAACGACTTATAGATAAAGGTATGCAGCAACTTACCTTCATCGCCTATTATCGCCACTTTCGTGCGCGAATTGCCTTGGTCTATACAGAGATTCATGCTGTTCTATTGCGGCGGTAACACATCCTGAATAGGCAACGCTGCGGGAGCCACAGACACGATACTGTCCACCACGTACTCGCTGTTGCCGCGCCACGGCAACGTCCCCAAATAGCGCTTCCAGTGCAGTTTGATTTGTCGGTTGCTCGACGCCTCTATCTGCTGCGCAACGCGCGGGTCATCCACCGAGAACTTGAACTCGTTCGACTGTATCGTCGCGCTGCTGTTCTTCGAGTTGTAGCCCGTCTGAATCATCTTACCCTCGTAGGTCTTGAAGAGAAAACCTTCTTTCTGGAAGTAGTTGATGTCTCCTTCGTTGATACCCTCACTATACACAAAGAAGAACTTGATAAAGATAAAAACTGCCAGTCCGACGACTGCGATGACCGAAAATGAGGTAGCCACCTTTGCTCCTGTTGTCATAGTTGTGGATTGTTGTTAAAATAAGACATATGGTGTTCGCAACGGAATACGAACATATTCCGCCTGCAAAGGTACGCTTTTTTCACGATATACGCAAATAAATCCTAAAAGTTTTACATTTTTCCTTAATAAACAACAGCCGCCCCGCCCAAACTGCCGCTTCCAAAGTCCCCCCGCCCACAACAGCCCCATGAGTGCCAACCGCTTGCCTGCCAATTACTTACCAAATACCTGCCGAATACCTACCGCTTACCCGCCAAATACCCGCCGAGTTTCCGTCGAAACTCCACCGAGACAATCTTAGGTGATTCATAGGTGATTCGTAGGTGATTCATAGGTGATTCGTAGGTGATTGTAAAGGGGATATAGTACCCATACCGACACCAAACACCACCTTCAAACACACAAAAAAGGCTGCCTAACTTGACTCGTTAGACAGCCTCTTGCTTCGATTCAGTATCTATTCAGACTACTTCACCACCCTCACAAGGCGAACGGCATTTCCGCGAGAGTAGTCTCTATCGTGCGATGTGCGAGTCCGCGACTGGAAATAGAACATCAGCGCATAGCCCGGGTGCTCTACCACCAAATCCGATGTCCAATAGTAGCCCATCTCTTGCACAAGACCTACTGCTGACCCGAACCGCTCACCGCAAGCAGGTAAGAACACGGCACCCGCAGCCTCCAGTTTCGTCCATTCACGCAAAGAAATCACTTGATGTTGAGCATAATCTTGCTTGCTATTCTCCGTAGCATAGCCCGTCTTGAAGGTTACCCCCTTGGGCGCTACCCAGTTATCGGGAAGCAAGACCAAACCGTTCACATAGGTCTTCGCATCTACCTGCAAGCGTGCAGTACCTGCCAACGAACCTTTCTCATTGCGTCTTTCGAGGATGTACCACCACTCATCTACCGTGAGCGTTCGCCACGTCTTTCCGTCGCCTATGTTACGTCCCCAATCGGCGAAAGCATGAACATCCCCTTGGTAATCAGCGTCGTCGGTAGAAGCACTCACGCCCCATTTTACCGACGCACCTTGCATGCTCCATCCGAACAAGTCTATCTTGTCTGCCAGCGCGTCCTCGGCGGCATTAGCCTCACCCAACATATCGTACTGATGTTCAGCAAACTGCCATGTGTTGGTACTCTGCACATACTGTAAGTTTCCGCGAGAGAACCGCACCTTGGTGCCTGCATCATCTATGCTAAACACTCCGCTCAGCGTCTCTGTATGCTGCGCATTGGCTGCGACGGCAAGTGCAACAACGGCACATATCATATACCACTTTTTCATAATCGTAAATTGATTTTCTTTGTTAATCCAAACCATCGTTTTGACGGTAGTGATAATAGGTAACGGACTTCTCTTGCGTATCAATACCCTCGATAGGCTTTTCTTTTGTGCCACAATGAGTTACCAAACGCACTGCGCACCCGCGCAAACAGTCACGGTCGCGCGACATACTGAAGGCTGCGCCGAAATAGTACATCAAAGCATATTGAGGACCTGTTGCAGCCGGAACCGCTGTCCAATAGTATCCCTTTTCCTGCACCATACTGATATGTGCTCCGTAGCGTTCTCCCGAAGCAGGAAAGAAAACAGCACCTGCGGCTTCCATCTTCTCCCATGCTGCTTTGGAAATCACTTGCACATACCGATAGTCTTCTTTCGTATCGTTCTCCGCTGTGCGCGGTTCAAACGTTACGCCGGCAGGTGCTTTCCAATCATCGGGCAAGAGTATCAATCCGTTCACGGTTTTTCCGGCACCAAGCAAGAGTTGCGCCACTCCGCACAAAGGCTTCCCGTCTTTCTTTCTGCCCATCAAATGCCATATTTCATCCGTTGTCAACGTCCGCCATGTCTTGCCGTCATCTATATTCAATCCCCAGTCCACAAACTCGTCAGACGTGCGTGCATAGTCCTCTTTGTCCACCGATGTGCTTATACCCCATTGCACTTTCGCACCTTTTCCGCTCCAACCGAACAAGTCTATCTTATCCGCTAACTCCTCGCCGACTACATTGGACTCGCCCAGCATATCATATTGATGTTCAGCAAACTGCCATGTATCGGAACTCTGCACATACTGCAAGTTCCCGCGAGAGAACCGAACGGTCTCTGTGGGCGACACGGAGAACACACCGCTAAGCACTTCCGACCCTGCACTACCTACCGCGTCAGAGCCTTTGACATTCTGCACCATAGCCGACAACAAAGCGACTAAGGCAAATGAAACAAACTTTACTTTTCTCATATCACTGTAAATTTAGTTGATAGACACTCTCGGAATCGCATAACCGCAATGGTAAAGATTCTTAAAATCCGTCGCAAAGTTACTATATATTTTCGATATATGCAAGTTATATCATAATTTTTCTTACTATTTCACAGAAAAACGGCTTTTTTCTTGCACGTTTCG
>JBJECJ010000070.1:0-42327 GCA_051870955.1 Paludibacteraceae bacterium
TACGATATGACCAAATTTTTCTCTTAATCAACACAGGATTTTACCGGTGAACCCTCATTATCCCCTATTTGTTGATATTAGTTCGTTCCGAACTATCCGCAGGCGAGACGCCTGCGTCCCCAGTGAGGGCGTCCGCAGTGAGGGGGTTCTCTGTGAGGGGGTCCCCAGTGAGGGCGTCCCCAGTGAGGGCGTCCGCAGTGAGGGCGTCCGCAGTGGGCATTAGGTCGGGTTGGAGGTGCGGGGGAGTTGGTGCTTGGGCATGCGTTGCGCCGCGCCGATGGCACCCGTGGGGCAGACGAGGCGGCAGAGATGGCAGCCCACGCACTTGATACCCACGATGTGGGGACGGCGGTCGGCATCGAAGGTGATGGCTTGGTGTCCGCCGTCGGCGCAAGAGATGAAGCAACGCCCGCAGCCGACGCAACGCGTGCGGTCAATCTTGGGGAAGACCATCGTCTCGCGGTCGAGGTCTGTGGGGGTTACGAACGAGGGCAGTTCCTCGCCAACGAGTTGCTCCACGCGCGTGAGCCCGCGGGCGGACATATATAGTTGTAAGCCTAAGGTAAGGTCATCGATGATACGGTAGCCGTACTGCATGACGGCGGTACACACCTGCACGTTGCGGCAGCCTAACTGTATGAATTCCAGCGCGTCGCGCCACGTCTCTATGCCTCCGATACCGCTGAACCGGATGTTCTTCATCAGGGGGTTCTTCGCCATCTCGACGATGAAGCGCAGGGCAATGGGCTTGACGGCGCGTCCGGACAAGCCTGAGACGGTGCGGCGGTCGGCGACCTCCGCGCGGGGACTCATGGTTACGGACTTGATGGTGTTGATAGCCGAGATAGCGTCTGCGCCGGCGAAGAAGGCTCCCATCGCGGGTTCGGTGATACGGGTGATGTTGGGTGTCATCTTGGGTATGACGGGGATGGAGACGTTGCGCTTGACGTAGGCGGTGTAGAACGTAACCAGTTCGGGGTTCTGCCCCACGTCGCTGCCCATGCCCGCGAGGCGCATCTGCGGGCAAGAGAAATTGAGTTCCACCGCGTCGGCTCCCGCCTTCTCCGCCATCTTCGCGAGGGTAATCCACTCCTCCTCGGTCTGCCCCATGATACTGGCGACGATGACCTTCGAGGGGTAGTTCTGCTTGAGTTGGGCGAGGATGTCGAAGTCCACCTCGGCGGGGTTCTCGCTGAGTTGCTCCATGTTGCGCAGGGTGTAGAAATCGCCCTTGGCGGCGCCGGTGTGCATGGCGTCGAAGCGGGGCGAGACCTCGCGGATGTCTTGGAGGCTGATGGTCTTGTAGAAGACCCCAGCCCAGCCGGCGTCGAAGGCGCGGGCGACCATCTCGTAGTTGGTGCAGATGGCGGACGAGGCGAGGAAGAAGGGGTTCTCACAGGGGATACCGCAGAAGTCGATGGCGAGGGAGGGGATTTGGCCCCCCTCTGAGTCCCCTTGCGGATTATCCGTGGCTATGGTGCGGCCTATAGACCGCACCTCCTTGGTTGCAAGTTGTTTGCGTTCCTGCTTGTAGGCATCGCGGAGTTCGCGCAGGCGGATGGGGCGGTCGTAGTGGATACACGCTTGCTCGGCGGCTTGGAGGTCGCGGTCGGTGCACGGCAGCAGCCACTGCCCTGCCGCGTGGAAGTTATCAAAACGAATGGCGCGCACCGCCCGCGCGGGGTCGCCGTGGGCGCAAGCCTTGCTGCAAGGAGCGTTCTCGCACAACAAGCAGCGTTGGGATTCTTCGTGGATGTTCATGGTTGATTGGGGTATTCTCCGTTAATTGCCGTTAATCGGTCGTTAATGCTCTTTTCTCCATTAAAAGCCATTATCTTTTCTTCTTTCCATCCTCCATTATAAGCCATTAAATAGCCATTAAAAGGGTATGGGATTTTAATGGGCTTTCATGGAGAAAAAGGCATTAACAAAGCGCTGTCGGACAGCGTCAGCGGTCGCTATTAGGCGGTTATTCCTTGTAGGTGTAGGTTGCTACGGTTACATCGGGGTTGTCGCCAAAGCCGTAATAGACGGTGATACTCAGGTGGGAGTACTTCTGTTGCACGGTTACAGGGTCGCCGTACTTCGCCTTCAACTCCGCGTCGGCATCTTGAGTGGCTTGGAGAATGGCTTGCTTCACATTCTTCTCGTTGCTTTGGCGGCGGATAACCACACTATTATCCCCCAACTTCTCGCCCAGCGTCAGCAAATGGGTCTTGAAGACGTCGCTCAACTCGGTGCTGTTCAAGCCCTCTGTTTCCGGCGTAAGCGTGCCCCCTGATGCCCTAAAACTTACCAAATAATAAACAACCACATCAGTCGTCTCGGATGTAGTACAGCCGGTCATTCCCAGCAACATGGCTACTACGGTAGCCGCAATGAAACATAGTTTCTTCATAATTGATTATTAGTTTGTTAGTTGATTATATTTTGACCGCTTCGCTGTCTGACCGTTTCACTGTCCGATGCTTGCATCCCGATTTATCGGGAACACTTCGTTGTCTGACCGCCTTCGGCTGTCCGATTGAATGTCAGTCGTTCAGCGCGGAGCGCAGTCTTGCAGCGTCAGCGGTCTTTCAGTCGATAGACGGTCTTGCAGCGCGGAGCGCGGTCTTAGTTTGTATTTTGTCGATTATTAAGGCGATAGCGCCGTCGCCCGTTACGTTGCAGGCAGTGCCGAAGGAGTCGATGGCGATGTAGATGGCTATCATGAGTGCCTGCTGCTCGCCCGTGAAGCCCAGCATGCTGCCGAGCAAGCCCAGCGACGCCATCACGCAGCCGCCCGGCACGCCCGGGGCTGCCACCATGGTGATGGCGAGCATGAGGACGAAGCCGACTATCTGCCATGCGTCAAAAGGTACGCCCTGCATGAGCATGATGGCGATGGCAGTACCCGTGATTTTCGCGATAGAGCCGCTCATGTGGATGGTGGCGCAGAGGGGCACCACAAAGCCCGCCACATCGGCGTTCACACCGTTTTGGAGCGTCTGCCTGAGCGTTACGGGGATGGTCGCCGCCGAACTGCAACAGCCCAACGCCGTGAAATAGGCGGGGGACATCGTCCAGAGCAGTTTGAACGGATTACGCCTGACCACCGCGCCCGCGACCAGATACTGCAAGAGCAGGATGACCAGCGTAAGCCCGATGAGGACGGCTATCACCTCGGCAAAGTTCACCAAGACAGTGCCCGCCTCGCCCGATGCGGTCATGCTCATGAAGACGCCGAAGATATAGAGCGGCAGCAAGGGGATGATGACCTTTTGGATAGCCAGCACCACGATACTCTGGAACTCGCGGGCGGCACGTTTCAGCCCGCCTTCCGCCTCCGTGCCCGACTCTTTGCCTGCAAGGAAGGCAATGCCCAAACCGAGCAAGAACGCCGTGGCAAGCGCCGTCATCACGTCGAAGAGCGGCGGAATGCTCACCTCGAAATAGGGCGGGAAAGCAGGTGTCGCGCCCGCAGCCGCCGTCTCGCCTTCGCAAGCGTGGATGATATGCGGGAAGATAAGCATGCTGCAGCCGTATCCGAACAAGCCCGAGAGGACAGTCGCCACGTAGGCAATGCCCACCGTGAGCAGGAGCAGACGCGACGCGCCCTTGCCCAAATCGGCGATGGCGGGTGTTACCAAACCCAAGATAATCAGCGGGATAAGGAAGCGAAGCAGTTGGTCGAACAGGGCGTTGAAGGTGGTGAAGATACGCACACCCCAAGCGGGCATGAACAAGCCGAAAGCGATACCTAAGGCAATGGCAATCAGCACACGGACTAAGAGAGGAAGACGAGGGATTCTCATGGGATTAACAGATGTTTCCCGATTTTTCGGGACCATTTCATTGTCCGACCGCTGCGCTGAACGACAAGCGGTCTGACAGTCGCAAGACGGTCTAATTTTCTCAAAAAGTCTGCAAAGATACTACTTTTTTGGGGAAACATCGCACAGAAATCGACAAAAAAAACATAGAAATCGTCAAAAAAAACATGGAAAACGTCAATTGACGATTTCCATGTTTTTGCTACAAAACGCTGATTATCAGCATTTACCACTGCCGTTTTGCTTTCTGTCTCCACTTGGCGGGAGTGATATGCTCTATCTCCTTGAAGCGGGCGGTCATAGTGCCCGCGTCGCCGAATCCGCTTTTGTCTGCCACCTCGGTGATGGTCATGTCGGTAGTGCTCAAGAGGCGGCGTGCCTCGTCCATGCGACGCTTCAAGACCAAGTCGCCGAAGCGGCAGCCGAACTCCGTCATCATCATGCGGGCGAAATAGGTGCGGTTGGTGCCCAGTGCGGCGATAGCGTCTTTGGAACTGTAGCCGGGGTGGAGCCATACCTGCTCCTGCTCCATCAGCACACGCACCTGCTCCGCCAAGCATTGGGTCTGGATAATCATCTTCTCGGCATCCACGGGCTGCCCTATTTGCACCGTGTATTCCTTCACATTTTCTTCCTCCGCCACCATCTGTTGCAGGTAGGGGCGCAGGTCGAAATTCAGCGCCAGCAAACCGTAGATAGAGGTGAGGAGCAGGGAATAGAGCACGAAGAACAACCACTCGCGACCGCCTGCATAGAGGATATCGCTCAGTGCGCAGGAGAAGATGAACAGCACCATTGCAGCAGTCCACACCATGAAATAGCGCAACTTCCCCGAAGCACGCATGCCGTACTTGCGCAAGATACGCGCGATGTCAATGTAACTGATGACCACGAGCCAAGTCTGCACACACAGCACGATGTCCGCCGTCTCACAATGGAACAAGATATGCCCCCGATAGGCACAGTGGTACGCCCAACGGCAGACTACCACATTGTTCAACGGCGTATCGTCCAAATAGACAACTCCTCCCGGAAGGATGAAGAGCAACAACGCAGACCACAGGAGCGTGGTGATGACGGT
Source organism: Paludibacteraceae bacterium (assembly GCA_051870955.1). Taxonomy (GTDB): domain Bacteria; phylum Bacteroidota; class Bacteroidia; order Bacteroidales; family Paludibacteraceae; genus Colicola. Next base: position 4,894 of record JBJECJ010000070.1, read on the forward strand.
ATCCCACTTGCCCATAGAGAGTTGGCGAGCAAAGAAAAGATAGGCAACCGGCAAGATTATCGCCGAGAGCAGTTGCCTCATCACCAATCCGCATGCCGGCAAGCCGTCCGATTGGAAGGTATAGCACACAAGGTACGCGTTGACCAACGCCGCCACGGCGCAAATGAGCATATCCACCACATCGCGCCACGCGCCCAAACGCACCTTCACCGCCACCGCCCAGACAATGGCTGCCACCGCGGGAAGCAATATCAGGAGATACCACCACATCCCTTAGCAACTCTCGAACTGACGCAAGAAACGCACGTCGTTCTCCGAGAAGAGGCGCAAGTCTTTCACGCGGTACTTCAGGTTGGTGATACGCTCCACGCCCAAGCCGAAGGCGTAGCCGCTATAAACCTTCGAGTCGATGCCACAGGATTCCAGTACATTCGGGTCAACCATGCCACAGCCGAGAATCTCCACCCAACCCGTACCTTTGCAGAACGAGCAGCCCTTGCCGCCACAGAGGTCGCAGGAGATATCCATCTCCGCCGACGGTTCCGTAAAGGGGAAATAAGAGGGGCGCAGGCGAATCTTAGTTTCGGGTCCGAACATCTCCTTGGCGAAATAGAGCAACACCTCGCGCAGGTCGGCAAACGACACGTTCTTGTCCACATACAGCCCTTCTACTTGGTGGAAGAAGCAGTGTGCGCGCGCCGAGATAGCCTCGTTGCGATAGACGCGCCCCGGGCAGAGCACGCGGATAGGCGGCTGCTGCGAGGTCATCACACGCGTCTGCACGCTGCTCGTATGCGAGCGCAGCAGCACATCCGTGGGCTTCTGCACGCCCGCCTCTTTCTCGATGAAGAAAGTGTCTTGCATGTCGCGGGCAGGGTGCTCCGGCGGGAAGTTCAGCAGACCGTACACGTGCTTGTCGTCCTCCACCTCGGGACCCTCTGCCACCGTGAAACCGATACGGGAGAAGATGTCGATGATTTCTTCGCGCACCAGCGAGAGCGGATGGCGCGTGCCTAACTCTATGGTATCGGGCGTGCGCGTGAGGTCCTGCTTGTCCACAGCCTGCGCACCGACGGCGGACAGGCGCTCGCGCATCTCGTTGATACGCCCCTCGGCTGCCTGACGCAACTGGTTGAGCGCCTGACCCAACTCTTTCTTCTCCTCTTTCGGCACCTCGCGGAACTCGTTGAACAGTTCCGTGATGGCACCTTTCTTACTGAGGTACTTTATCCGCAGTGCCTCCACTTCCTCGGCGTTCACCGCCTTCATTCCCTCGACCTGACCAAGCAAGTCGGCAATCTTATCTTTCAACACCACTGTTATTTACGATTTACGATGTACAACTTACGATTCTCAATACGCGTTCATCTGCTGCTTGACAGTGGTATTGACAAAGTCCGCGAAGGCTTGGATGGTCATCTGCCCCTTGTCCTCGGCACCCTGCTGGCGGACGCTGACAAGCCCTTGCTCAGCCTCTTTCTCGCCTACCACGAGCATGAACGGTATACGCTTCAACTCGTTGTCGCGAATCTTGCGCCCGAGTTTCTCGTTGCGGTCGTCCACCACCACGCGCACATCCTGCGCCTCGAGCAACTCTTTCACTTTCCATGCGTATTCGTTGCTCTTCTCGGAAATAGGCAGCACGACGGCTTGGTCGGGCGTGAGCCACAGCGGGAACTTGCCGGCAGTATGCTCAATGAGCACAGCCACGAAGCGCTCCATAGAGCCGAAAGGCGCACGGTGAATCATCACGGGGCGGTGCTTCTGGTTGTCCTCGCCCACGTACTCCAACTCGAAGCGCTCGGGCAGGTTATAGTCCACCTGAATAGTACCCAACTGCCAGCGACGACCGATGGCGTCCTTAACCATGAAGTCGAGTTTCGGTCCGTAGAACGCCGCCTCGCCGTACTCAATCTTCGCGGGCAGGTTCTTCTCGCGGCATGCCTCGATGATGGCGTTCTCCGCCTTCTCCCATACCTCGTCGGAGCCTACGTATTTCTCGCGGTTGTTGGGGTCGCGCAGCGATATCTGTGCCTCGAAGTTCTGGAAATCCAGCGCCTTGAAGATAATCTCGATAATCTCCATCACGCGGATGAACTCGCTCTTCACTTGGTCGGGGCGGCAGAAGATATGCGCGTCGTCTTGGGTGAACGAGCGCACGCGCGTCAGTCCGTGCAACTCGCCCGACTGCTCGTAGCGATACACCGTGCCGAACTCCGCGCAGCGGAACGGCAGGTCTTTGTACGACCGCGGGCTGTTCTTGTAGATAGCGCAGTGGTGCGGGCAGTTCATCGGCTTCAGCAGATACACCTCACCTTCCTCGGGCGTGGTGATTGGCTGGAACGAGTCCTTGCCGTAGTGGTCCCAGTGACCGGAGGTCAGATAGAGGTTCTTCGAACCGATATGCGGCGTGATAACCTGCTGATAGCCATAGCGTTTCTGTATCTTCTTAAGGAAGTCCTCCAAGCGCAGACGCAGTGCCGTACCTTTCGGCAACCAGATAGGCAAGCCTTTGCCCACCATGTCGGAGAACATGAAGAGTTCCAACTCCTTACCAATCTTGCGGTGGTCGCGTTTCTTCGCCTCCTCTAATAGCGCCAAGTACTCGTCGAGCATGGCTTTCTTGGGGAAGGTGATGCCGTAGATACGGGTCATCATCGGGCGTTTCTCATCGCCGCGCCAATAGGCAGCCGCGCACGAGAGTACCTTCACCGCCTTGATAGGCTCGGTAGAGACGAGGTGCGGACCGCGGCAGAGGTCGGTGAAAGCACCCTGCGTGTAAGTCGTGATATGTCCGTCCTCAAGGTCGTTGATGAGTTCGCACTTGTAGTGCTGCCCCCACTCGCCGAACTGCTTGAGCGCATCGGCTTTCGCGATGGACTTCTTCACCAACTGCTCCTTGCGCGCACGCAACTCCATCATCTTTGCCTCGATGGCAGGGAAGTCGCTATCTTTAATCACCTGTCCCTCAGCGGGATACACATCATAGTAAAAACCGTTCTCAATAGCGGGACCGATACCGAACTGAATGCCGGGGTACAACTCCTGCAACGCCTCCGCCATCAGGTGCGAAGAGGTGTGCCAGAAGGCGTGCTTCGCCTCGGGGTCATCCCACTTGTGCAGACGGATGTGGCAGTCCTCGGTCAACGGCGCGTTCAACTCCGTAATCTGCCAATCCTCTTTGGATGAAGGATGAAGGACACAGGATGAAGGACTTGCAACACTCGTCTCTGCGTTTTCAGACTCGGGACTATTTAGTCCTTCATCCTGCGTCCTTAATCCTTTATCCACTAAGATACTTGCCACAAGGATATCTTGTGCCAACCTGCTGCTGATGCTCTCAGCCACTTGCAGCGGCGTTACGCCGCTCTCATACTCACGGACACCACCGTCCGGAAAAGTAACTTTTATCATATAAACCTACAAATGTTTACGGCTCGGAGCCAACAACTGCCCCTTTGCCTAATTCGGGCGCAAAGTTACTGCTTTTTTCTGACATACGCAAACATTTGTTCAAATAAAAATAACCGCCCTCGATAGCACTTCTTGGAATTGTCCGTTTTTCCAATAAGGCTCTCCGCGATTCTGCACCCCGACCGTACCATTACATTACCGCAACATTGCCGTAACATTACCGTAACATTACCGTAACATAAGCGAGACGAAAAAGGGGCTTTTCCGAGGGTGTACCCTACCCCTGCAAGCCCCTCCCAAATTGTCCAAATTTCGCATAAATGACCACCGCCGAACAAATCGGCAGACCGCTCGCCGCACATACCAAAAGAGAAAGGATAAAAGACCTTTCCCTTGCTTATCCAAGGCAAAATCGTCTTTTATCCTCTCCCTATTCAGTCCTGATTCCTGGTTCCAACGGCACTGGGGACGCAGGCGTCTCGCCTGCGGTTCTTAGCGCTGGTTCCTGGTTCCTGGTTCCTGGTTCCTGGTTCCTGGCTCCTGGTTCCTGGTTCCCTATCTCGCACTGATTTGGCTGGCGCCTACTGCCATCTGGTGCTGCACGTTGGGTTTGCCGCGGTAGGTGATTCTGCTTGCGCCTGCGGCTTGCGCCCAGAGTTGTTGGTCGGCATACACCTCGGCTACGCTTGCTCCTGCGCAGTTGATATGCGCCTCTTGGGCTTTCAAGTCTTCCGCCTCCAGTTTGGACGCGCCGGCAACCTCCGCCGTCAGCGACTCCATCGTGCCTTCCAGTTCGGCTTGGGCAGCCCCCGTGGCATTCACTCTCAGCGTCTTGCCTTGCAGGTTGAGGTCTGCTTGGGCGGCTCCCGTCAGGCGGAGGTCAAGGTCGTAGCACTTGAAGACGCCCTCGGTCTCTAACTGCGCGGCTGCGGTTGCCTCGAGGCGTTGCAGTTCGGGCACGGCAATGGCAAACGAGGCCTTGGTGTAGCGGCTGCGCTCGGGGCGGAAAGTAATCTTCAAGACTCCGTCTTCCACCTCGGCAAGCACTTGGTCGGGATGGTTGCTCGTCAGGCTGACCTGCTGCGTGAGCGACTGCGTGAGCGACACCTCGAAGGGTCCCGTTACCTCAATGGCTTGGAAAGCCGGTAGGTCGAGTACCACCGTGGAGGTGGGCTCGTCGGACTCATACTCATCCATGCCATTATCCACTAATTGGATGAGTTGCTGGAGGTTAGCGGGGCTTCCGTCCACGCGTATGCCGCTGAAGAACAGCGCGAGAGTCAGCGCGATGGCAACCAGCCATGCGATGATGGTGCTCCACCAGAAACGGGCTTTCGGTCCGCGGCGCGAGCGCACGTAGGTAACGATAGCATGCACAAGCATGACGATAGGCAGGATGATAACTGCCAGTACGGCGATGACGAAGAGCGCGGTGAGCCAGCCGCTGCCGGCGAAGAGTTCAATACCCAGCAACGGCAGTGCGGTCGCCAAGCCTGCACTCACGCCGAAGAGCGCCATCAGCAGCGAGAAAGCGACGATACAGAAGATAAAGAGGAAAGGCAACGCCATGAGTACAAGCACCACCTTGAGCGCGATACCCAACGAGCGGGCGCATCCTTGGTTGTCGGAGGGCTTGTGCTTCACCACGGGGCGTTTGTTCTCTCCGAAGTCGGAGGGCTTGCCCAAGCGTTGCTCCAGTTGGTTCACCATCTCTATATCCACCACCTGTACGTTCTTAGCGAAGAGGGCGGACTGGAAGAGTTCGGCTACGCGCGCTTCGAGGTCATTCATCACCTCTTTGCGGTCGTCGGAGGGCAGGCGCAACTCTATATCGTGCAGATAGTTAGAGAGCGCAAGGTAGGCATCGTTGTCAATATGAAACACTATGCCGTTGAGATTGATTGTGCGAGTTTCTTTCATTGGAATAGGACCCTCCCCGACCCTCCCTAAAAGGGAGGGAGAGAGGAATTTAGTTTTTAGTTAAACAATACTTTTTATTAAGTCTCCCTTTAAGGGAGATTTAGAGGGTCATTATTAGGACTGTGTTACCTTCTGTATGGAGGCGGTGATGGCATTCCACTCTTGCTCCAAATCGGCGAGGAGGGCGGCTCCTTCGGGAGTCAAACGGAAATACTTCCTTGGAGGCCCTTCTCGCGACTCTTCCCAGCGATAGGTCAACAGTCCGTTGTTCTTCATGCGCGTCAGTAGAGGATAGAGCGTACCCTCCACCACCAGCAAGTCGGCATCGCGCAACACCTCGATGACATCGCTGGTGTAGGCTTCGCCGCGTCGGCTGATGATAGAAAGGACACAATACTCCAGTATGCCCTTTCGCATTTGTGTCTTGATATTATCAATCATGATACTCAGCGGGAGGCATAATAATTAAGAGGAGAATGTACAAAACGATGCCCGGGAAGCAGGCGGAGAATAGCGTTAATGCGGCATAGACCACCCGCACTACGGTGGGGTCAATATCGAAATACTCTGCCAATCCGGCACATACACCGCCAAGCATCTTGTTGGCTGAACGAGTTAGTTTTCTGTCCATAATGATGAAGTTTGGACCCACCCCTGCCCTCCCTTAAAGGGAGGGAGTTGAGAGAAATTAGTTATACAATACTTATTATTAAGTCTCCCTTTAAGGGAGATTTAGAGGGTCTTTTATCCTCACAGTGTTCCTTGATAGTAGTGCAGTATCCGTATGCGGAAGAGGAGGTTGTAGCGGGCTTGGAGGCGGGTGGCGAGGGCTTGGGCGTAAGTGTTCTTCGCCTCGCGGTATTCGTAGGCAGAGGCTCTGCCCGCGTCCTGCTTCTGCTCGGCGTAGCGCAGGGCTTCGGCAGCTGAACGCTCCGCTTCCATGGCACTCTGCTCCTCCAGTTGGGCGCTGAGGGCGTTGTAGTAGGCTTGGTCTATCTCCTTGCGGAGGTCTTGCTTCTGTTGGGCAAGTTGCAACTTGGCGTTGTCCACTGCCAGTCGCTGCTGCCGCATGCGGGTGGTGGTCTGCATACGGTCGTAGAGGGGTACGGAGAGGTTGAGTCCGACGGAAGCCGTGAAGTTCTCGTTCATCTGCTCAGCGAACGGCAGGTTGTCGCTGCCCTGCATGTTGTAGTAGCCCGAGCCTACGCTTGCGCCTGCCGAGAGCGTGGGTGAGTACGCGGCTTTGGCGGACTTGAGGGCAGCCTCCTGTGCGGCGATGGTATATTCGAGCGCGGCTATCTCGGGACGGTAAGTGAGTGCGGCGTCATAGACCTCCTGCGCGGAGAGAGGGAGCAGGAGCAGGGTGTCGGCATCCGATACGGCGATGTCGAACGAAGCCACATCCTGTATGTCGATGGCTTGCGCGAGGTCGAGCAAGGCAAGCCGCAGTTCGTTCTGCTGCTGTACAAGGGCGAGTTGCTCTTTGGCTACCTGCGCCTGCAAAGTGTAGAGTTCGCCTGCCGCAAGTCGTTGCTCCGCCACGAGGGCGGAGTCGCGACGCAGTTTGACCTGCGTGTCTTCCAGTTGCATAGCCGCCACCTCGGTGAGTTGGCGACGGAGCAACACTTGCAGGAACATCGTGGTGATATTCATCTTGATTTTCAGTTGCTGCGCCTGCAAATCCGCCTCGCTTGCCTGCATGTTCGCCGCTGCTTCGTCGATATTGAACTTCATCGCCAAGCCGTCGAAGAGCATGAGGTTGGCAGAGAGGTTGAACGACGTCTGCGAGGAGTTCTGTATGCGGCTGATGTTGTCCACGCCGATGCTTCGTCCGAAGCCCCACGACTGATTGATGTCGCCATACACCGACGGCGAGATATTGGCTTTCGACTGCTTGTAGGCAAGTCGCTGCGAGGCGAGTCGGTTTGCCTGCTGGCGGACAGAGAGGTTGTTCACCAAGGCGGTGTCGATACACTGCTGCAAGGTGTAGGGTGCTGCGTCTACGCCTATGGCAAGGAGTAGCGCACAAGATAGTATGAGAAAGCGAAAAGGCATTTAGGTAATTAAGAATTAAGAATTATGAATTATGAATTAAGAGTGCATCGGAACTGGGGACGCGGGCGTCTCGCCCGCGGTTGTTTGCGTTAATTTTTAAATATTATTCTCTCTTCACGACCTCCAAGAGGGGGGGCATTGTATATACACGCAAGGCTCACGCCTTGTCCGTCCCGAGAGTCGGGGCGTCCCCAGTAAATTGTAAATTGTTATTCGGTGGTTTGCTCGTTGCCTCGGATATGGTCGGTGGAGGAAAGGCCTTCGGTTACCTCTATCTGTATGCCGTCGCTCAAGCCGGTGGTGATGGAGTGGCGAGTGTAGGTCTGGCTGACGGTGTCGGTGAGCAGTTGGACAAAAGCGCTATCGTTCTCGAAGGTTACTGCATACTCGGGCACGGTCAGCACCTGCTTGCGCTCGTCGAGCACTATCTCCGCGTTGGCGCTATAGCCCGCGCGAATCACTACGCTGTCGGGTATCGCTGCCGCGCCTTTTATCTCGAACATCATCGCGCCGTTGCTCTCCGTGCCTTTGGGGGCGATATACTCCAACGAAGCGGGGAAGCGTTGGTCGTTGAGCGCACCGATGACCAGCGTCATCTGCATGCCTACACGCAGTTTGCCCACCTCCGTCTCGTCGATAGAGCCCACGAAGAGTAGGTCTTGCATGTCGGCAATGGTAGCGATGGTGGTACCGTCGTTGAAGGTGTTGCTCAGGATGACCGAGTTACCGACCTTGATAGGCACATCCAGCACGGTGCCGGAGATAGTGGCGCGCACAATGGTGTTGGTGAAGCCGTCGGTCGCCTTCGCCGCCACACCGTCGCGGGTGATGCTGAGGTTGTCCTCTGCGGCTTGCAGTTCCTCGCAGTCGGCAATGTACTGCAAGCGGCTCTTGTCGTAGGTCTCCTGCGACACAACCTGCTTCGCCAGCAATGCCGAGTCGCGGCGGAAGACCTCGCGGCTGTTCTCCAAGTTGTATTTCGCCAGTCGTACACGAGACTCCGCAGACGCCAGTTGCGCCATGTCGGGGATGACCTTGATTTTCGCGATAGGGTCGCCCACGCGCACTTGGTCGCCGGCTTCTTTATACAGTTCGGCTACGATACCCGAAATCTGCGGCTTGATAGCCACTTCGTCGCGCGGCTCCACCTTACCCGTAACGAGCGTGGTGCGCTGCAAGTCCTTGCGCTCCACCGTCAGCACCTCATAGGACACGGGCTCGGGACGCGAGCGCAGCCAGAGAAAGACAAACACCGCTACTACGGCAATCAGTACCACGGACAAGATAGTCCACTTCTTCCAGTTTTTCATATCATTCTTCGTTTAATGCTTCAATGGGTTTTATGGCGAGGGCACGTTTGGCGGGGAGGAGTCCTGCCAGCAAGCCTATGATAATCAGTATAAGCAGTCCGCCAATGGCGACGGAGAAGGAGACTTGCGTGCCTTGCGAGAACATCTCATTGTCTGCCAGCAGCGGGGATACGGCTTGCAGGATTCCGACGCCTGCCACGATACCCAGTAGCCCCGAGAGGGCTGTGAGGAAGGTGCTCTCGGCGAGTATCTGTCCGACGATAGAGGCGGGGGAAGCCCCTAACGCGCGGCGGATACCTATCTCTTTCGTCCGCTCGCGGATGGTAACCAGCATGATATTGCTCACGCCTATTGCGCCGGAGAGGAGCGTGCCCAAACCGATGAACCAAACCAATATGGTCAGTCCGATTATCAGCATATCCACTGCCCGAAACTCTGCGCCGAGGTCTTGTCCCCAGAAAGCACGGTCGTCGTCGGGGGCGATGGTGTGCCTGCGGCGCAGGACATCTTTTATCTGCGTGAGGACGGTAGCCGCCTGCTCGCCCGGCTTGGCTACACCAAAAAGCATGTGGATAACATCGTTGCCGCCGTAGGTTTGTTGCGCCGTGGTAACGGGGATTTTTATTTGCTCGTTGGTGTCCCCGCCAATCCCAAAGTGGCTTTCGCTACGCTTCTGCACGCCCACCACGCGGAACTGAATACCGCTCACGGTGATACACTGTCCCGTGATGTCGCCTCCTTCGGGGAAGAGGTCGCGGTAGGTCTGTTCACCTATGACGCACACCTTACGCTGCTGCTCCACATCCTTGGCATTGATAAACCTGCCGTATTGCAACGGCGTGTACATCGCCTGTTGAAAATTGTCGGACACCCCAAGGAGATTGTAGGTGCCCACTTTGTCGCCGCGGTGGGTGTTCTTCTCCCACGAGCCGATGAAGCGCACATAAGCAATCGTGCTTGCCGCCGTTACTTCTCGCTCAAGGTAAGGTATGTCCCCGTTGCGTATATCCCACGACCGCCCTTTCTGCAAGCCTTTGTAGGGCTTGCCCGTGTTGTTCGCGCCCACGATACAGGAGTTGGTAGCGAGTCCCATCAACTGATAGCGTATGCCGTCCACGAGGGAGTTGCCCATACCTACCAAGAGCAGCAACATCATCATGCCCCAGAAGACACCAAAGCCCGTCAGGAGGCTACGCGAACGGTTTCGCGCTATCGTTTCCCATATTTCGTTGAAGAAATCCATTGTTAGTCAGTTAATAGTGAATAGTTAATAGTGAATATTGCATTGGAAATCTAAATGCAGTCGGAATATAATTACATCCACAATGAGATATTAACTATTCACTATTAATTATTAACTGTTTCGTTACTTTTCTCTCATTGCTTCTATTGGTTTAATCTTCATGGCGCGGAGGGCGGGGATGGCACCTGCTATGACGCCGATAAGGACGATGATGGCGGTAGCAATCGCTACTACGGTGAGGTTCACCGAGGGATTGACCAATATCTGATTGTCTGCGTCTTGAGTGAGTTGCCCGATGAGAGCAACCACGCCCATGCCTAAAAGCACGCCGATGATTCCGAAGGTGAGCGTGATAGCCAGCGCTTCTCCCACTACGCTCTGCATAACGGTCGCAGGCGGTGCACCTAAGGCTTTGCGGATACCCAACTCCCTCGTCCGTTCGCGGACGGACACCAGCATGATATTGCTGACCCCAACCCCGCCGGAGATGAGGGTGCAGAGCCCTAAGATGATGATAAAGAGACGGATAGCCGCCATCGTCTGTTGGTTCTGCTCGGCGCTCTCCTCCTGGCTCCACACGCCTATCGCCTCGGTGTCGTCGGGGTGAATCTGCATAGGCGGAGCGAGGAGGGAGAAGATTTTTGTCTTTATATCGTGCGTCCCTGCGCGGATGGTCATGCTCATCTTCTCGAACTTCTTGTCGGTGCTGTACAATGCCTGATGGGTAGCAAAAGGCACATAGACGATAGCGCCGTCCCATTTATCTCCCTGCTCGCAGATACCCACCACGCGGAAGAGGATATTGCCCACCGTGATATACTGCCCGATGATATCTTCGGGGGCGCATGCAAAGACCTTCATCGCCCGCTCGTCCACCACCGCGACTTTCTTATGCTCCTCCATGTCTATTTGGTCGAGGAAGCGTCCGTGGAACATCTGCTTGCGGAAGATGAGTTGAAACTCCGGCTCCACGCCGATAATCTCCATCTCGTCGCTCTCCGTGCGGAAAGTAGTCTGGCGATATTCGCTCGCCACGCGTGAGAAATACTCCACCTCGGGCATTTGCTTGACCAGCGTCGCCTCACGGTCGGTGAAGCGGAGTCTACGCCAGCGCGGCAAGCCTTTATACGCCATGTCTGTCCAGCGTGTCCATATATCCACGGAGTTGCTCAGGCGGTTGCCATAGTTCGCCTGCATGCCGTTCTCGAGCCCGTTGCTCACGCCGAGGAGCACCACCAAGATAAAGATACCCCACACCACGGCGAAGCCCGTCATGGCAGTGCGGAACTTATTCCGCCGCAGAGATTGCAGTATTTCGGAGAAAAAATCTATCATCTCGCTGCGCTCGGTAATAGGTAATTCGCCCTTCGGGCTGTAATAAGTAATATCTCGCTATGCATATTACTATTACTCATTAACCTATTACCTATTACCTATTACTTATTACCTATTACTTATTACCTATTACTTATTACGAATTTACAAGGTTGCCGTCTTTGATACGGATGATTCGTTGGGTGGTGTCGGCTACGGATTGCTCGTGGGTAACGATGATGGTGGTGATACCCTCGGCGTTGAGTTGTCGGAAGACATCCATGACCTCCACGGTGGTCTTGCTGTCGAGTGCGCCGGTAGGCTCATCGGCAAGCAGGATTTTCGGCTGCGCAACGATGGCGCGGGCGATAGCCACACGCTGCTTTTGTCCGCCGGACATCTCGTTGGGCAAATGGTGCGCCCAGTCTTTCAAGCCCATGCGCTCGAGTTGCTCCATGGCGAGCATGTAACGTTGCTTGCGGGGTACGCCCTTGTAGTAGAGCGGCAGCGCGACATTCTCCAGCGCGTTCTTGAAGTTCAGGAGGTTGAAACTCTGGAAGACGAAGCCTATTAACTCGTTGCGCAGGCGTGCGCCTTGGGTCTCGTTGAGGTCTTTGATGAGCCTGCCCGCGAGGTAGTAATTGCCCTCGTCGTAGTTGTCGAGAATGCCGAGTATGTTCAGCAGTGTGGACTTGCCGGAGCCCGACGCGCCCATGATGGAGACAAACTCGCCATCCTCGATGTCGAGGTCAATCCCTTTCAACACATGCAGCGCGTTGGGCGTGCCGAGGTTGTAGGTCTTGTGGATGTTTTCGAGATGAAGCAACACAATGATTTACGATTTACGAATTTACGATTTACGATTTACACTTCGGTTTACGAATTTACGATTTAGGTTTCCGACGCAAAAATCGTACTTCGTAAATCGTACTTCGTAAATTACATTTAGTCGTCAATATACTTGAAGTTACCGTTGAGGTCGAAGACGAGTTCCAAGCCTGTGTTGAGTTCCACCTCTTGGTCGCGGCGGTCGATGTGGTACTTCACGACAAACGCCTGCGGGAAGTTGGTGCTCACATACTTCATCACCGTCTCCGGTACGATGCCTGCGGGCACGGCGTTGGGTTTGCACTCGATTTTCTCCAACGAGCCGTCGCCACAGAACTCTATCCACGTGCCGTTGTTGAGTTTGACCTCATACTCCTTGCTCATGCCGTCGCGCTCCCACTGAATCCACGCGATGTCGGATTGCGCGAAATAGGTGGTGATAAACTGTTGCGCGGGCGCAGGAAGTTCATTGAACGTAGCCACTTGGGGCTTGCTCGAACAAGCATTCATCGTCATCAGAAGGCTTGCGAAAAGAAACATTACTTTTTTCATAATTGTAGGGTTTTTAAAAGATTTGTTGATACTACATTGGTGTCGATTTCCCGGACCTCCTTCCTTGGTCGTGTTTGGAAATCTGCGGCAAAAGTACTGCTTTTTTATGAACCATGCAATACAAAGAACTACTTTTTGCCTAATTCTTACTATTTTTCTTCATTTTGCAAAGTAGAGTTAGCAAAATAGGGGTTTCTGCGGCGAGGCGGCGGATACGTGTTTTGGACAATTTTGGAAGATACGGAATTGCGACGGTTCGGACGGCTTAAAGGTTCTGTATTCTCTCGGGAAGGTCTCGCTTATGTTACGATAATGTTACGATAATGTTCCGATAATGTTCCGATACGGTCTCGGGGGTATTTCGAGGCAGAAACGAGGGTTATTCGGGATGGTTCGGCGGGCTGCTCGGAGGTGATTCATGCGAAAAACGGACAATTTTGAAGAAATGCCGAAAGCGGTTCGGCGGCGCGTTCGGACGGCAGGCGCGAGAGACAGGAAGAGCGGATTTTGGGGACGGTTTTTCAAAAAACAACAAAATAATTTGCGTATCTCAATTATTTTTTGTACCTTTGCCGCCTAATTCGTGTAAAATGGGAGAAAAGGACTTCATATTTCGTAGTTTGGCGAGCGGTAGTAGCGGGAACTGCTACTATTTGGGCACGCGCGAGCAGGGCGTTTTGATAGATGCCGGCATATCTGCTCGCACGATACAGAAGCACCTGCGGGGTATGGGTCTGGACTTCGGCAACATAGCGGGTGTGCTGGTTACGCACGACCACGCGGACCATATCCGCGCGGTGGGCACGCTGGGTGAACGTGTGCGCCTGCCGATATATGCGACACCTCTTGTGCACGAGGGGATAGACCGCAACTACGGTGTGCGGGAGAAGTTGAAGACCTCGCGGAAGTACTTCGAGAAGGGCGCGTGCTGGGAGTTGCCGCTGCTGTGCGCGGCGCACCACGAGGCGCAGGGGACTCCCGTCCTGCAAGTGCAGACCTTCGGAATCAGCCACGACTCGACGGAGTGCGTGGGGTATGTGATAGACTTCATGGGACAACGGTGGATGCTCGCCACCGACTGCGGGACACCGAGCGCGGAGATGGAAGGCTATTTGCAGACGGCGAACCACGTCGTGATAGAAGCGAACCACGATGAGCACCTGCTGCTGAATGGTCCCTACCCTACTTACCTGAAAGAGCGGATTCTGTCGCCGAGAGGGCACCAGAGCAACGTTACCTGCGGGGAGTTGCTGGCACGCAACTACCACGAGGGCATGCGGCATATATGGCTGTGCCACCTGTCGCTGGAGAACAACGACCCCGAGGTGGCGTATCAGACCGTGGCAGACCGCTTGGCGGCGGAGGGGATTCGAGCAGGCGAGGACGTGTACCTGGAAGCGCTGCCGAGGACGCAGCCGAACGAGATTAAAGAATTAGGAATTAGGAATTAGGAATTAGGAATTGATTAGATGAAGGAAAACACTATACAAATAAAATCCAAGGCTTTTGCTGTTAGAATAATCAGACTTTCCCAATTCCTCGTAGAGACCAAGCATGAATATGTGCTATCAAAACAACTATTAAGAAGTGGTACCAGTATTGGTGCCAATGTGGCAGAGGCATTATGTGGAGTAAGTAAAAAGGATTTCCTATCAAAAATGTATATTTCATTCAAGGAGTGTGTGGAAACACAATACTGGTTAGATTTATTGTTAGAGACAGACTATCTGAATAATGACGGATATGATTCTATTAGTCAAGATTGTGAAGAACTGCGTAAACTTCTTAGCAGCATCACTAAATCTACTTCAGAGAATTTATTTTCATAATTCATAATTATATAACATGGAACGGTTAGTAATTATCCCTACGTACAACGAGAAAGAGAACATCGAAGCGATTATCACGGCGGTGATGAACCTGCCTCTGGCGTTTGAGGTGCTGGTGATAGACGACGGTTCTCCCGACGGTACGGCGGACATCGTGAAAGGACTGATGGCAGGTAAGTTCCAAGGTCGTGTGCACCTTGTGGAGCGCCGCGGGAAGTTGGGACTGGGTACAGCCTACATCGCCGGCTTCAAGTGGGCGATAGAGCACAAGGCGGAGTACATCTTCGAGATGGACGCCGACTTCAGCCACAACCCGCAAGACCTGCTCAAACTATACGACGCCTGCGCCAACGAGGGCGCAGACTTGGCGATTGGCAGCCGTTATGTTACGGGCGTGAACGTGGTGAATTGGCCTATGGGGCGCGTGCTGATGAGTTATTTTGCCAGCAAGTACGTGCGTTTCGTGCTGGGCATGCCCGTGTGCGACACCACCGCCGGCTTCGTCTGCTATCGCCGCAAGGTACTGGAGACCATCGAGTTGGACAAGATACGCTTCAAGGGCTATGCCTTCCAGATAGAGATGAAGTTCACCGCCCACAAATGCGGTTTCCGTATCAAGGAGGTGCCGATTATCTTCGTGAACCGCGTGCTGGGCACGAGCAAGATGTCGGGCGGTATCTTCTCCGAGGCGTTGCTGGGCGTGATTCGGCTGAAAGTGTCGTCTTGGACGAGGAAGTATCCGAAGAAGATAAAGGATTAAGGATGAAGGATAAAAGACGAAATAGTTTTGACTATGAGGGTGCGGTTCCCGAACACGGGATAAACTTCCGACCGCACCTCCTTGTAGCCTCAAAGACGAAGGTAACAAGTCCTTCATCTTGTGTCCTTTATCCTTTATCCAAATTTGCCCATTTTCCTTATATTGTATTGTGCTGTCTGCTGGTGTTGAGCGGTTGCGGGCAGCGGGGCGAGAGTCGCTGCGAGGGGGAGACACCTTGCGGCGATAGCGTGTTTGTGCGGTACGAGTACGGTATCCCTATCGACTCTTTCCGCGTGGACACGGGGTATGTGCGCGAGGGGGAGACCTTAGGCGGGATACTCAAGCGCTGCGGTGCCAACACGCAGCAACTGGCGGGCGTGCTGACGCTCAACAAGGCGCAGTTCGACGTGCGGCAGATACGGGCGGGCAAGCGCTATCTGGCACTCTATCAGCCCGACAGCCTGCTCCGCTACTGGGTCTATCAGCCCGATATCCGCACCGCGAAGGTGCTGCACCTGACCGACTCGCTGCACGTGGAGCACCACGAGAAGCCGATTACCTTGGTGGAGCGCAGTGCGCAAGCGACGATAGAGAGCAGCCTCTGGAACGCAATGGTGGAGAACGACCTGCCTGTGGATTTGGCGCTGGAACTGAGCGAGATATACGCATGGACGATAGACTTCTTCGGCTTGCAGAAAGGCGACTCGGTGCGGGTGTATTACGAGGAGCAGTTCGTGGACAGCACGCGCATAGGCATAGGCAGTATCTACGCCGCGCATTTCTACCACGGACGGCGTTGGCAGGAGGCGTATTGGTTTGAGGACGAGGCGGTTAGCGGTTACTTCGACGAGCAGGGGAACAGCCTGCGCAAGGCGTTTCTGAAAGCGCCGCTCAACTACAAACGTATCTCCAGCCGCTTCACCTACGCGCGCAAGCACCCTATCTATAAGGTGGTGCGCCCCCATACGGGCGTGGACTATGCGGCGCCGGCGGGCACGCCCGTGGTGTCGATAGGCGACGGCACGGTGATAGAGAAAGGCTACAAAGGCGGCGGCGGACACACGGTGAAGATACGGCACAACAGCACCTACACCACCGCCTACCTCCACCTGAGCAAGTACGCGAAAGACCTGCGTGTCGGCGGGCGCGTGCAGCAGGGCGAGGTGATTGGCTATGTGGGCAGCAGCGGGTCGTCCACGGGTCCGCACTTGGACTTCCGAGTTTGGAAGAACGGGACACCTATCGACCCGCTGAAGATGGAGTCGCCGCCCGTGGAGCCCGTGCCCGCGAAGTACAGAGCGGAGTTTGACTCGACGACGCTGGTACTGAAAGAGAAATTATATAATCAGAATTAGTAAGTTTTTACATGTTCATATGCCGACCGCGGGCGAGACGCCCGCGTCCCCAGTGAGCATCGCAATCGCAGTACTAATTCATAATTCATAACATTCCCATGACAATAGAACAAACCCTTTCATCGTTAGTAATCAAGGCGGTTAAGGCACTCTATGATATTGATGCTGCGCCGCAGCAAGTGCAGTTGCAGAAGACGCGCCCCGAGTTCGAGGGAAACCTCACCGTGGTGGTGTTCCCGTTTGTGAAGGCAGCCCGCAAAGCCCCCGCGCAGGTAGCGGCGGAGTTGGGACAATGGCTGCAAGACAACGGGCAGATTATCAGCAAGTTCAACGCCGTGCAGGGCTTCCTTAACCTGAGTATCAGCGACGCTTTCTGGTTGGAGCAGTTGCGCGATATGGCGGCCAACGAGCACTACGGCGACTGCACGGAGAAGCGCGGGCTGATGATGGTGGAGTACTCGTCGCCGAACACGAACAAACCGCTCCATCTCGGGCACGTGCGCAACAACCTGCTGGGCTACTCCATTGCGCAGATTCAGGAGGTGAACGGCTGGCAGGTGGTGAAGACGAATATCGTGAACGACCGCGGTATTCATATCTGCAAGTCGATGCTCGCGTGGCTGAAGTTCGGCAACGGCGAGACGCCCGAATCGAGCGGGAAGAAAGGCGACCACCTGATAGGCGACTACTACGTGCGCTTCGACAAGGAGTACAAGGCGCAGGTAGCGGAACTCGTGGCAGGCGGCATGGACGAGGAGCAGGCGAAGAAAGAGGCGCCGCTCATCAAAGAGGCGCAGGCGATGCTGCTCAAGTGGGAGCAAGGCGACGCGGAGGTGCGCGCCCTGTGGGAGAAGATGAACGGCTGGGTCTATGCCGGCTTCGATGAGACATACAGGCAGATGGGCGTGTCGTTCGACAAGATTTACTACGAGAGCAACACCTACCTCGAGGGCAAGAAAGAGGTGGAGCGCGGACTGGCGGAGGGTAAGTTCTACCGCCGCGCGGACAACTCGGTGTGGGCAGACCTGACGGAGAACGGCTTGGACGAGAAACTGCTGCTGCGCACCGACGGCACCTCCGTCTATATGACGCAGGACATCGGCACCGCCAAACTGCGTTTCCAAGACTACCCGATAGACAAGATGGTCTATGTGGTGGGCAACGAGCAGGAGTACCACTTCAAGGTGCTGAGTATCTTGCTCGACCGACTGGGCTTCCCCTTCGGCAAGGAGTTGGTGCACTTCTCGTACGGCATGGTGGAACTGCCCAACGGCAAGATGAAGAGCCGCGAGGGCACGGTGGTGGACGCCGACGACCTGATGGCGGCGATGATACAAGATGCGCGCGAAATCAGCAAGGACAAGGTGAACACCCTGCCCGACGTAACGCCCGCCGAGGCGGAGGAGATAGCCCGCAAGGTGGGACTGGGAGCGCTGAAATACTTCATCCTGAAGGTGGACCCGCGGAAGAACATGCTCTTCAACCCCGCGGAGTCGATTGACTTCAACGGCAACACGGGTCCGTTCATCCAGTACACCTACGCGCGTATTCGGTCGGTGCTGCGCAAAGCCCAAGGGATGGACGAATTACGATTTACGAATTACGATTCGGGTGTGAGTCTGAACGAGAAGGAGTTGGGGCTGATACAGCGTCTCGGTGAGTTCCCCGCGGTGGTGAAGCAAGCCGGCGACGAGTTCTCGCCCGCGGTCATCTGCAACTACGCCTACGCGCTGGCGTGCGATTTCAACTCGTTCTACCACGACCATTCCATCCTCAACGAGCCCGATGCAGACAAGCGCGCGCTGCGACTCGCGCTCTCCGCGGAGGTGGCAAGGGTGATTGCCCGCGCGATGGCACTGCTCGGCATAGAGGTGCCCGAACGGATGTAGGCGAATCATAGACTCGTCTCATGGAGATAGAGACTGCTTGACCGACAGGTCGGGCAGTCTTTTTCTTTATTTATGTGGGAGCAAAAGAAGAAAAAGGAAAATTTATTTGCATAATTCAAAGAAAAGCAGTACCTTTGCTGCCGAAACCAAAGATGGGGTTGCGGGTGGGGCACACGCCGAACCGATACCCAACGGACCAAGCAAAGGTCCACCCGCCGAGCATTGAGGTTTCGCACAGTTTTTATATAAAAGCGTTTATTGGCGCTTGTTTTGGTCCATTGAAATCTGCAATTTTCACTACCCAAAGCAAGAATGGCAATGAACGCCTGCAGGATATGATTAGTCCTTTCGTCCGCGACGAAGATTATCATATTCGGCGTGGGCGTTTGGATTGTTTATTTTTGTAGAAGGGTTTTGCAGAACCTCAATGGAGAGAATAAGCAAAGAAGGAAGCACCACGCTTTTTTGTTTCTATTCACCGAGTTGTCAGGTGCTTGCAATTCTCTAATTGACAAATGATTATGAAGAAATGGCTATTTCTTTGTTTGGTGGCTGTTGCGGGCAGTTTGCCTGCGGCGGCGACGAACTTAGTGGTCAAGCCTGTGGCGGGTGCGGACTATCGTCGGGAGTTGGCGACTATCGGTAAGGTGGTCTATCGCGGCGACTCGCTCTACCTCCACGACAGTTTCGGCACGGTGCTCTATGCGGAGTCGCTTGGCAAGGTGCAGCGGTTGGTGTACTCGGAGGGCGGCGAGCCCACCACGGGCATGACAGAGGCTGCCGACGCAGGCGGGGCTGTGCGGGTGTTCCCCAACCCGACGGCAGAGACCTTGGTGGTGGAGGGCTTGCTTGCCGCGGACGGGCAGGTGCGGCTCTACAACCAACAGGGACAGTTAGTGAAGACGGGCGCTGCCGGAGACGGGCGCACCACGCTGGATGTCAGCGACCTACCCGCGGGGACGTATCTGCTGCTCTGCGAGGGCGGGGCATTTAAGGTCATAGTTCAATAAGGCATGTCCGGGTAGGCACCACTGGGGACGCCCCGACTCATCGGGACGGGCAGTTCGGAACGAACTATTTGGGTATGCATTGCACACACACGCAAGGCTTTCGCCTTGTCCGCCCCGACGAGTCGGGGCGTCCCCAGTAAGGCATTGATTAGTTAATTTATTTATCCTTTTAATTTATTCGTTTTATGAAAAAAGTATTTCTATTGGCTGCCTTGTTGGTGGCGAGCATGAGCATGATGGCGGAGGAGCCGCAGTCTGCTATGAATCAAGTAGTTTGGCACAATGGCAAGGTGATGTACGGTAGCCCTATTCCGACCGTGGATAGCATTACTTTTGCCGCTGAGATTGAGTCCTCCGACACGCTGCACCTTATCCTGCCGCGGACGATTATCAAGGAGGTGCACGACACCACTATCAAAGAAGTGATTAAGGAGGTGATTGTCGAAGTGCACGACACAATTATTAAGAAGGTGTACCAATGTCCCGAAGAACCTTTGGCTGGTGTGTTCTCCGTGGCAGCAGACAAGCAGGTGCGTTTCTCGAAAGGCAACTTACAATATACCCAAAGTACAAATAAATGGTCTATCGCAGACAATCAGTACGATATGATAGGCTATGCCAATGTGGGAAATGGTGTCTTGGCAGACAAGATAGACCTTTTCGGCTGGAGTGGTAGTACGGGCTCTGCCAAATGGGGTATCAGCACTTATGCGGGCGACGATGCCTATTCCGGCGACTTTGTGGATTGGGGGCAAAATATTGACGATGGCAATACGTGGCGCACGCTGACCAATGATGAGTGGAAATACCTGCGCAGCAGTCGAGCCAATGCAGCAAATTTGATGGGTGTAGCGCGTATCAATCTTGACGAGGCAGGAACAACCTATGCCAACGGACTTATCCTTTTGCCCGACACGTGGACTTGCCCCGAAGGCATTACCTTCAAGTCGGGTTTCGCAAGCGAGTATAGCGTAGAAGCCTACGGCGTTTACCAAACTTTCACCCTCGAGCAGTGGCAAAAGTTGGAGGCAGCAGGAGCCGTCTTCTTGCCTGCTTCGGGTTACCGCAGCGGGTCGAGTATCAACTATGTGCAGTACTACGGCACCTACTGGTCTGCTGCGCCCATCGGCTCGTACGACGCCTACTACCTGGACTTCAGCTCGGGTGGAGCCGACTGGGACAACGTCAGTCGCTGCAACGGGCGAGCCGTCCGTTTGGTTCAGGATTTGTGATTTGGAGTTGAGGATTTGGTTTGGGCTGCTACCTTTGGGGTGGCAGCCCAAATTGTTGACGCATTCTTCATAAAGAGAGGTGGGACAGCGGGACAGCAGTTTCCATAAACTCACCCGCGCGCGTACGCACATATAGTTTTAGGAAACTGCTGTCCCGCTGTCCCACTCCTGTCTGCTACACACGCTCCCCTCCGCCGCCAGTTGCAGCATCTTAAAAAAAGTACATTTTAGACGTAGGATTGGCTTGCGGACGACCCGCGACCGACCCGCGGGAGACCCGCGAAAAACACGCGATAGGGTCTCGGCGGAAGAGCGGCAGCGAAATCTTAACAATCGTACTATTGTTACGATTTACCTTACCAACCCCCACCCCGCAAGACGCACCGGCGGAGAGCGTTATCGGTCGGCGTTGAGGAAGCGCTCCACCTCCTCGCGGGAGACACCTTCGCGGGGGATGACGAGGATAGTGTCGTCGCCGGCGATGGTGCCAATCACCACCTCATCGCCACGGGTGTCGATATCGTATGCCACCGCGTTGGCAAAGCCCGGACGGGTCTTCACCACGGCAAACGCACCATTGAAAGCAATGCTGCGGATAGACATCTTTGCCAAGCCCGTGTCTATACCCAGCACTTTCTGCTCCACAACGGGGTCGGGCGGGATGACGTATTTCTGGGTACCGTCGTCCATCACCTTCTTCTCCGCGCGCAGGTCGCGCAAGTCGCGGCTCAAAGTCGCCTGCGTAACCTCCATCCCTTGCAAGCGAAGGGCTTGCGTCAGTTGCTCTTGGTTCGTGATGACTTGCGCATTCAGTATCTGACTGATGGTGCGCATACGATTTACTCTTGCGTTCATATTGAATAAAGATGAAAATAATATCCGATGGAACAAGGAACAAAGACCTAACATTTCCGACAATCGTTTGTTACGGGTCTTGATTCTTTGCTTTGGGTTCGTTGTTTGTTTTGACGAAAGGGCTGCAAAGGTACGGTTTTTTTTCGATATGTGCAAATATTATGGGCGAAAAAGGCATAGAAATGTGAAATAAACGCCCAAAAACAGCACATTTAGACTCAATCCGACAAAGATGATAGCACACTATTCCTATTTTGCAAAGTGTTTTGAACAAAATGCACAAGATATTTGCGTATGTCGGAAAAAAGTTGTAACTTTGCGGGCGTTTTGTAGGGAGGATATTTCTCAACAAAAAGTTCCTGAAATTGTCCTTTTTTCTTTAACGTAACGCGAACTCGAAATAAGAAACATATACACATCACAAGCAACGATGATTCTTTTATTTCAACAAAAATTTCCAAAAATTATTCAAATATTTTTTCTTTAACATATAATTGTCATATAATTAATCATTAATTCATTACCAAAAATCAAATTAGTATTTGAGTGCTGAAGTAACTCGCTTATATCGAACTCACTTTAACGTATAATCGCCGTGTAATCATTCATTAATTTCATTATCAATCGGGGAAATTACACTAAAGACCATAAAACTAAAACAAACAATTCATAACATGCAACAAATCAAACTGAAACGTGGTTTGGACATTCCGTTTGAGGGACGTGCAGAGGAGACGATAGGGAGCGTTCGTCGTCCTGCCGTTTATCACATTGTTCCTGACCACTTCGCCGGCATCAAGCCTAAACTCTTGGTAAAAGAGGGCGATATCGTGAAAGCAGGCAGTCCGCTATTTCACGACAAGAAGTTCGAGGAGATGTTCTTCACATCGCCGGTTAGCGGCAAGGTGGCAGCGATTGTTCGCGGCGACCGTCGCAAGGTGATGTCGATAGACATTGAGGCAGATGAGACGATTGCGTATCAGACGTTCGACAAGACGCAAGACCCGAAAGGGTTGCTCTTGTATTCGGGCTTGTGGAGCCTGATTAAGCAACGTCCGTACGACTGCATCGCACTGCCGAACAAGACTCCGAAAGCCGTATTCATCTCTACCTTCGACTCGGCTCCCGCGGCTCCGAACTACGAGTGGGTGCTGAAAGGTCAATTGGCAGATTTGCAGATGGCTGTCAGCAAGTTGGCAACCATCGCGCCCGTGTATGTGGGCATTCAAGCCGGTGCGAAAGCCATCGAGTTCCGCGAGTTGAAGGACTGCACCTTGTTTGAGGTGGCAGGTCCCCACCCCGCCGGCAACGTGGGCGTGCAGATTAACCACGTGCTGCCGATAGCCAAAGGCGAGACGGTATGGACCATCAACGTGCAAGACTTGGCAATCATCGGGCGCTTGTTCACCAAAGGCATCGTGGATATGCAGAAGTTGGTGGCGCTGACAGGTCCGTTGGCTGCTAACCCGCAGTATTACAGAGTGTTACCCGGGATGCCGGTAAGCGCCGTCTTCGGCTGCAATGTGCAATCAGGCGAGCCTGTGCGCTACGTGGCAGGCAACGTACTGAGCGGGCATCAGGTGGGCTTGGACGAGATGATTTCCGTCTATGACAACCAGTTCACCGCGCTGGACGAGGGCAGCGAGACGCATGAGTTCATGGGCTGGCTGATTCCGCGCTTCGGCGACTTCAACGCCAGCTGCACCGACCCTGCAAAACCCTTGCAACGCCTCTTCGGCAAGAAAGACTACAACTGGGACGCTCGTTTGAAAGGCGGTCGCCGCGCCATCATCGTGAGCGGCGAGTACGACAAAGTGTTCCCCATGGATATTTACCCCGAATACCTGATTAAGGCGATGATTGCGGGCAATCTCGACCGCATGGAGCAGTTGGGTGCCTACGAAGTGGCTCCCGAGGACTTCGCGCTGTGCGAGTACGTCTGCACCAGCAAGATGCCGCTGCAAGCCATCGTTCGGGCAGCATTGGATAACCTCAAAAACGAAGTAGAGTAATATGTTTAAGGGTTTATATAAATTGACAGAGAAACTTCGTCCGACCTTCGATGAGGGCGGGAAGTTGCATTGGCTACACTCGGTGTACGACGGTTTTGAGACCTTCCTCTTCACGCCGAACACAACGGCAAAGCGTGTGGGCGCGCAGATACACGATGGTAGCGACTCGAAACGTACGATGATTTTGGTGGTGCTGGCGTTGGTGCCCGCGCTGCTGTTCGGTATGTACAACGTGGGTTATCAGCACCTGCTGGCGACTGGCGAGTTGGTTCGCGGCGGCTTGACCTGCGCCCTCTTCTGGAAGGCATTCGGCTTCGGTTTCCTCGCCGTACTGCCGTATATCTTAGTAAGTTACATCACCGGTCTCGGCATCGAGTTCACGGTGGCGCAATGGAAGAAAGAGGAGATTCAAGAGGGTTTCTTGGTAACCGGTATCCTGATTCCGTTGATAGTGCCCATCAACACCCCGCTGTGGATGGTGGCTGTGGCAACGGCTTTCGCAGTGATTTTCGCGAAAGAGGTGTTCGGCGGTACGGGCTACAACATCTTCAACGTAGCACTTATCACGCGCGCGTTCCTCTTCTTTGCTTATCCTACGCACATGACGGGCGACCAAGCCTTTGTCCGCACAGGCGGCACATGGGGCTGGGACGGCGGCAAGACGCTGGTGGACGGCTTCTCGGGTGCTACCCCGCTGACGCAGGTGGCTACCACCACGGAGGCTAACCTCGTGCCCGTAGGCTTCTGGGATGCTTTCAACGGCTTGATACCCGGTTCGGTGGGCGAGACCTGTTGCTGGGCCATCCTGCTGGGTGCGTTGCTGCTCATCTCGACGGGCGTGGCTTCGTGGAAGACGATGCTGAGTATCTTTGTCGGCGGTGCGCTGACAGCATGGCTATTCAACGTATGCGGTCCGGATACGGCAGCGGCTAACTACCCGTGGTACATGCACTTGGTAACCGGCGGCTTCGCTTTCGGTGCGGTGTTCATGGCTACCGACCCCGTTACCTCGGCTCGCACGGAGTGCGGAAAGTGGATTTATGGTTTCTTGATTGGTTTCATGGCGATAGTGATTCGCGTGCTCAACCCGGGTTACCCCGAGGGTATGATGCTCGCTATCCTGCTGATGAACGCCTTTGCGCCGCTGATTGACTGGTGCGTAGTGCAAGTGAACATCAAACGCCGTATGAAACGCGCAACTGTTAAATAAGGAACGATTATGGCAGAAAAGAAATATGTATGCTCCGTGTGCGGCTATGTCCACATAGGAGACAAAGCACCCGAAGAATGCCCGCAGTGTCATCAGAAAGGTGTCTTTGTAGAAGAAAAGAAAGGGCTGAACACCAACAGCAACCTCTATACTATCGCCTATGCGACTGTGATTGTGGTGTTGGTGGCTGTGCTGCTTGCCGTGGTGAGCCAAGTGCTGAGCCCTCGTCAACACGCCAACGCGCTGCTTGACCAACAGAAGCAGATTCTGGTGGCGCTCAATCAAGACTATTCCGAGACCGACCCCGCTGCGCTGTACCTCTCATTGGTGCACGACACGATAGACGTACAGGGTGCGCCGGTATTCGTGGCGAACATTGAGGGCGAGACGAAGTATGTGCTGAAACTGCACGGTGCCGGTCTGTGGGGCGGCATCGGAGGCTACCTCGCGCTTGACGCGGACAAGAACACCATCTTCGGTGTGAACTTCAACCACGAGAGCGAGACCCCGGGTTTAGGTGCAGAGATTGTAACGGAGAAATTCCGCCACCAGTTCAACGGCAAGCATATCAAGAATGCAGAGGGCGAAGTGGTGTCGGTGGCAGTACTGAAATCGGGCAAACTGGCGGAAGGTCAGGAGCAGGTGGATGCCATCTCCGGCGCAACCATCACCTCGACGGGCGTGAGCGATATGTTGCTCAGCAACTTGGGTGAGTACGCCGATTTCTTGAACAAGACATGTAACAAACCTTGCCAAGCCACTTGCGAAACCGCAGAGGAGGGTGCTCCTGCTGCTTGCTGCGCGGAGACTTGCGAACAAACGGAGGGAGAATAATATGGCACTATCTCAGAAAACAAAAGACACCCTGCTGGGTCCTTTGAACTTGAACAACCCTGTGGTAGTACAGGTGTTGGGTATATGCTCCGCGTTGGCAGTAACGGTGCAACTGAAGCCCGCGTTGGTAATGGGTATCGCCGTTACCATCATCGTGGCGATGTCTAACGTGATTATCTCGCTCATCCGCAAGACCATCCCGATGCGTATCCGTATCATCGTGCAACTGGTGGTAGTGGCAGCGCTGGTAACGCTTGTGAGCGAAGTGCTGAAAGCCTTTGCCTACGACATCGCTATGCAGTTGAGCGTGTATATCGGACTGATTATCACCAACTGTATCTTGATGGGTCGCTTAGAGGCGTTTGCCATGACCAACAAAGTGTGGGATTCGTTCCTCGACGGTTTAGGCAATGGCTTCGGCTATGCCATCATTCTGGTGATTGTCGCTTTCTTCCGTGAGTTGCTCGGCTCGGGCACGCTGCTCGGCTTCCGCGTGATTCCGGAGAGTTGGTATGTAGCCAACGGCGGCGTATATGAGAACTGCGGCATGATGATGATGCCGGCTATGGCACTGATTTTGGTAGGATGTATCATTTGGGCTCACAGAAGCCTCAATAAGGAGGAGAAGAAGTAATATGGAACACGCATTAAGTCTATTTGTTCGCAGCATATTTGCTGACAACATGATTTTCGCATACTTCTTGGGTATGTGTTCGTACCTTGCCGTGTCGAAAGACGTGAAGACCAGTGCGGGATTGGGCGTAGCCGTTACGTTCGTGCTACTCATCACCCTGCCGGTGAACTATCTGCTGCAAGTGTATGTGTTGAACCCGCTGAATCTGGGTTACTTGTCGTTCATCCTCTTCATCGCCGTGATTGCCGCTATCGTGCAGTTGGTGGAGATGGTTGTAGAGAAATACTCGCCGTCGCTGTATGCGTCGCTGGGTATCTTCCTGCCGCTGATTGCCGTGAACTGCGCCATCATGGGTGGCTCGCTCTTCATGCAGCAGCGTATCATCCTCGACCCCGAGAACGTGAAAGCGATTGCGAACATCGGCGATGCCTTCGCCTACGCCTTCGGCTCCGGCTTGGGATGGCTGCTGGCAATCGTCTGCTTGGCAGGTATTCGCGAGAAGATGGAATACAACGATGTACCTAAACCCCTGCAAGGACTGGGCATCACCTTCATCACCGTAGGTCTGATGGCGATGGCATTCATGTGCTTCTCGGGACTTAACATTTAATGATAGGAGGACAACAGATATGGATTTTATGGCAATTTTATGGGCAGTAGTTGTATTCCTTGCGGTTATCCTGCTGCTGGTTATCATCCTATTGGTAGCGAAGAAGTATTTAGTGCCTTCGGGTGATGTGAAAGTGGTGGTGAACGGCGACAAGGAATACCATATTCCTGCCGGCGGCACGCTGTTGAATGCGATGGGTTCTGCCGGTGTGCACCTGCCTTCCGCCTGCGGCGGTAAGGGCTCGTGCGGACAGTGCAAGTGCCAAGTGCTGGAAGGCGGCGGCGAGATTCTGCCTACCGAGACCGTACATTTCACCCGCAAGCAACAGAAAGACCACTGGCGCTTGGGCTGCCAAGTGAAGGTGAAGAACGACCTTGCGTTGAAGATTGACGAGTCGGTTCTCGGCGTGAAGGAATGGGAGTGCACCGTCATCTCGAACAAGAACGTGGCTACGTTCATCAAGGAGTTCAAGGTGCAGTTGCCCCCGGGCGAACACATGGACTTCATCCCGGGCTCGTATGCACAAATCAAGATTCCTGCATACGACATCAACTACAACGACTTCGACCGCAAGATGATTGGCGACCTGTACGTGCCGGCATGGGAGAAGTTCGGACTCTTCGGCTTGAAGCAGAAGAACACCGAGCCCACTATCCGCGCCTACTCTATGGCGAACTACCCCGACGAGGGCGATATCATCACGCTGACTGTGCGTATCGCTACGCCGCCGTTCAAGCCGAAAGAGCAGTGCCCGAATGGTCCCGAGTTCCAAGACGTGCCCTGCGGTATCGCTTCGACCTATATCTTCTCGCTCAAGCCGGGTGATAAGGTAACGATGTCGGGTCCTTACGGCGACTTCCACCCTGTGTTCGACTCGAAGCGCGAGATGATTTGGGTCGGCGGTGGTGCCGGTATGGCTCCGCTCCGCGCACAAATCATGCACATGCTCAAGACCCTGCACACGCGCGACCGCGAGATGCACTATTTCTACGGCGCACGTGCCATCGACGAGGTGTTCTTTATGGACGATTTCCTTGCTTTGGAGAAGGAGTATCCCAACTTCCATTTCCACTTGGCACTCGACCGTCCCGACCCCAAGGCAGACGCTCTCGGCGTGAAATATACTCCGGGCTTCATCGCTCCCGTGATGGGCGACACCTATCTCAAGCAGCATGACGCACCCGAGGATATCGAGTACTACCTCTGCGGACCTCCTATGATGTCCAAGACGGTCGTTGACCTGCTCCACTCCCTCGGCGTAGAAGACGACATGATTCGCTTCGACAACTTCGGAGGCTAAAAATCACCTACGAACCAGGTTTCAGGTTTCAAGTTTTAGAACTGTTACTCAGACAAACACTTGTCCGCGTAACACCTAAGGCTTGAAACCTGAAACTGTTTTTATGAAGCACAACGGAGTGTGCCGGCGTGCCAGCGTGCCGGCTATTTCTATAAACTCACCCGCGCGCGTGCACACGTATATATTTTAGGAAAGTGCTGGCACGCTGGCACGCCGGCACACTAACTAACACACCGAAAGTCCGGCATACCGGCATACTTTTGACTGCTTACCCCTCTCCGCACACACCTGCACCTACCCAAAAAGAGTACGATTGTTAAGATTTGCCATGCCGCGACCCTGTCGCGTCTTTTTCGCGGGTCGCCCGCGGGTCGAACGCGGGTCGAACGCACCTCAACCCCACCCCAAAAATATACGATTGTTAAGATTTACCCACTCGGCTGCCTCCTCGTACTCCCTACCCAAAAGCGGCTATCCAACTCAACAGGTCAGACAGCCGCTCGTTTAGGTTTCTACGCGGGCAGAACCCGCTTTACGTATAGCGTTTATGCCTCCGTATGGGGCGTTGTTTCTTTGCGTTTCTTGCGCTCTTTTACCTTCTGCATGATGCTGATGGTGAGGAAAGGCACAAGGAACATCGCCAAGAATACAAGGGTTAGTATAACAATTGATAAGTCCATAGTTGTAGTATTTAATTGGTTGATAACTGGTTGATTATTTGACCGCTGCGCGGTTAGACAGCGCACAGCGCGGTTATCTACCAGAAACTATGGAAGGGGAAAGGAATGTCGTATTTTTGTAGGTTTAGGGTATGACGCTCGCTATGGTCGATAGCGGAAGCGTACTGATGAGAAGTGAACTGTTGCGCCTTGTGGGAGACCCTCTCCGGCTCCCCCTTAAAGGGGGAGTTATGAGACACCGAGGAGCGGTTGCGGTTGGAGCGAGTGAGGTCGGCGTAGCGGCGGGCGGAGACGCGGTAGGCGATGATGGCATCGGTGAGGTCGTTCTGTGCCTTGAGGAGCGTGGTCTGCGCGGTGAGGAGGTCGGTGAGCGTCGCCATGCCGGCTTGGTAGTTCGCCTGCATGAGTTGGTAGTTCTGCTGCGCCTTCAGCAAGACCTGCTCCTGCTCCGCCACCAGCAATATGGATTGCTCCAGTTGGTCGCAGACCTGCTCCGTGCGGAGGTCAAGCATCTCGGAGAGGTGCTCCTGCTCTATCTTCGCCTGCTCCACTGCCAGCGAGTGCTCCTTGAGTTTGTGCCCCGTGTCCCACCACTCGGTGAGCGGCACTTTCACACTGACGAAGAGCAGTCCGTTGCCCGTCTTGCTGCCGAAATCATCGCGGAGGATGTCGGCTTGGAACTTACCATAACTATAGTTCGCCCCTATCGCCACCTGCGGCAGAGCGTCCGCCAGCACCATACGTTTCTGCAGTTGTGCCGCCTTGACTTGTAGGGCGAGGAGGTCGTGCTCGGGGGACGACCCACCCCAACCCTCCCTACAAAGGGAGGGGGAAAGATTAGTATCTATAGACGAAGGTAATTCATCTACTCTCCCCCTTTGTAGGGGGGGGTGGAGGGGGTCCGGGGATAGGACGATGTCATCCTCCACTCCTATCGCTACGGCGAGGGCGCGTTTGGCGAGGCGGAGACCGCTCTCTAACTGGAGGCGGGTGCGGCGAATCTCGCTCTGCTTAATCTCCACCTGCAAGAGGTCAGTGGGCAGTGCTAACCCTGCATTGACGGCAGTCTGCACGGTGTAGTGGAGCGTGTCGAGCAGGGTAGCGACCGCCTCTACGGTCTTCTGTTTCTCCTGCAAGCCCACGATGAGCCAATAACTCTCCTCCACCTCTTCCAGCACATCGCGCTCCTGCACCTCCTGCTGCAGTTCCGCCGCCTGCACGCCGACCTTTGCAAGGCGGTTGCCCGCCACGACCTTTCCGCCCACATAGACGGGTTGCACTGCCGACACGCCGACCGTGTAGCCATACTGGAAGAGGGCGAGGTGGTTCTGCAAGCCCAGCGAGGCGCCAAACTCCTCGTATAGTGCTTGTAGCAACTCGCGGGTGTTGGCATTGCCGATGTCAGTCAGCCCGATGTCCACCAACGGGTTCAGCGCATGGTAGCCCAACGCGGAGGCACTCACCTGCGGGAAATAGTTGGTGAACGCCTGTTGCTTCACCTGCTTGGCTTTCTCCACCTCGAGGGCGGCTTTCCGCAGTTCGGGGTTGTTCTTGCGGGCGAGTTGCAGGCAAGAGTCGAGGGTTAAGACCCTCTCCGACTCCCCCTTAAAGGGGGAGGGAATACCCTCCCCGTCCCTCCCTACAAGGGAGGGAGTAGAGAGATTAGTGTCTGCTAATATCGGTAGGCAGCAGAGAAGGCAGAGAAGGAGGGTTATGAGATTCTTCCCCCTCCCTTTGTAGGGAGGGTTGGGGAGGGTCCTCTTCTTTCCCATCAGTTTCCAGTACATCACGGGGAGGATGGTGATGGTGAGGGGGAGGGTCAGGATGGTGCCGAAGCAGATGACGACACCCATCGGCATCCAGAGGCTGGTACGCGCGATAATCATCGGCACTACACCCAATGCCGTGGTGGCAGAGGTCAGGAAGATGGGGCGCATACGGCGCAAGCCCGCTTCGTAGGCGGCATCGCGGACACTCAGGTGCTTGGTCTTGCGCAGTTCTTCCGCATACTCGTACATCATAATCGCATTGCGCACAATCACGCCTATGAGTGCTACCAAACCCAAGAACGCCGTGATACTGATGTCTAATTGGAAGATGAACAAGCCGAGGAAAGCGCCGTAGATACAGAGCAGCGCGCTGGAGAGGGTGAGCAACGCCAGCGGCACCTTGCCGAAATGGTAGAGCAAGAGCACCAGCATGACCAGCAGTGCCGCCACCACCGACCAGAGTATCTGCGGCACCATCTCGCTATTGACCGCCGACAAGCCGCCGTAAGAGATAGTAATGCCCTCGGGAAGGTCGGTCATGTGGGTACTTATCCACTGCTTCACCTTCTTCTCCGCTGCCACGGAACTCGTGTTGCCCCGCAGGTCGCAGCCGACGGTGATGGTGGGGATGCCGTTGTAGTGGGTGATGGACGCTCTATGCCATGCGGGTTCAAGCGTGGCTACCTGACGCAGCGGCACCCAGAGAGAGGGGATATTCGTGGGGATGAGCAGATCCTCTAAGGAGGGTGGAGGGTTGAGAGTTGAGGGTTGAGGGTTGAGAGACTCCCCGCCCCCTACCCCCTCCCCGTCCCGACAGGTCGGGATAAACGAAGCGGGGCGGGGGAGTTCGTTGAGAGTTCTTGGTTCCTTGTTCCTGGCTCTTGGTTCCTCTTCCATGTACAGCACTACGGGGATGGGGTAGTCGTTCTCGTAGAGGGTGGTCATGGTGGTACCGCCGTGGAGCGTGGCGAGGTAAAGGGAGAGTTGGGTCTGCGTGATGCCTAAGCGCGTTGCCTCGTCCTCTTTGAGCACGATACGCACCTGCCGTTTGAACTGGTCGTAGTCGGAGTGCACCCACGTCATCTCAGGCTGCTGCGCCATGAAGGCTTTGAGCGAGTCGGCGAGGACTGCCATCTGCTCCAAGTCGCCACCTTTGAAGCGCACCTCCACGGGGTTCTTCGCCGCTTGGTAGTCCACCTGCTTGAAGCGCACATAGGCGTTGGGGAAGTGGTTCTCGTAGCGCGGCGTGTATTCGCGGATGACCTCCAGAGTGGCATCACAGGAAATGGTGTTGACGATGAACTGTGCATAACTCGGCTTTGCCATGTTGGGCGCATAGACCGCATGGAAGCGCGGGGATGCCTGTCCAACGAAGGAGGTTACGGACTTCACCCGCGGGTCTTGCTGCAAGATACGCGCCAGCGAGTCCGCCACCACCGCCGTCTCCTCCACCGAGGAGCCTTCGCGCAGGTGAATCTCCACAGCAAAGCACTCGCGCTCCGCCTTGGGCAGCAACTGTATATTCAGCCGTGTAAGCAGGAAGAGCCCCAAGCCCAAGGAGCCGATGAGCAGCAGATAGACCATCCACGGACGGTCGAAGCAGCGACGGAGCAAGCGCTCGTAACCCCTCTGCAGCCAACCGAAAAACTTGTTTTGTCCGCGCTCAAACCAGTTCATCTCCTCGGGTCGCGTGCGGCAGACAAAGCGCGTTGCCATGTAGGGTGTTACCCACGTGGCGTAGAAAATACTCGCCACGAGGGCGAACATGACGGCGAAGGGGAAGAGTTG
The DNA here is from genome assembly GCA_051870955.1 of Paludibacteraceae bacterium. Lineage (GTDB taxonomy): Bacteria > Bacteroidota > Bacteroidia > Bacteroidales > Paludibacteraceae > Colicola. Next base: position 37,297 of record JBJECJ010000070.1, read on the forward strand.
GATGAACTCGCCCAAAGGTCCCGTGATAATCTTGGTCATGGGGAAGAACATGCCCGAGATAGAGCATGTCGCCAGCGCCATGGGGACGAAGAGTTGCTTCGTGCTGACCGCGGCGGAGTACCAGCGGCTGTGCCCTTTCTCCAAGAGGTTGGTGTAGCCGTCGATGACGATGACCGAGTCGTCCACTATCATGCCCAGCACGAAGATAAGTGCCGCGAGCGTAACCGTGTTGAGTTCAATACCCATCAGGTACATCAGCCCCAGCGCAATCGCGATACAGACAGGCACGCCCGTGCTCGCCACCAACGCCGTGCGCAGCGGGAACAGCATGAGCATGACCAAGATGACGACTACGATAGAGATGAGTATGTCGCGCAGGAAAGAAGATACCGATGCGTCCACCACCTTCGGCTGGTCGGTGATACGATGGAACTGCAAGTCGGGCGGCAACTCCGCGCGGGCGGTCTCCAACTGCGTCTCCACCTTTCTGCCGAACTCCACGATGTTGTTGCCCGGGGTCATCTCCATGCTGATAATCAGGCAGTTGGTATGGTTCTGCGTGCCGCCCTCGTAGAAATCGACATACTTGGTGGGGGTGGCATAGCGTCGCTCGACGGTCGCTACGTCTTTGAGCCGCAGGGTGGTGCCCGTGGCGGGGTCTGACCAGATAATCTGCTCGGCTATCTCATGGTCTGAGGAATAGGGGATGACCACTTGGTACTGCGCGCCGTCTTCGCTGCCGGTCATGGTACGCATGCCCTGCAAGAGCAGTTGCGCGTTCAAGAGATTTTGGTTCACTCCATACGCCGAGAGGCGCGCGGGGTCGATGGTAACGGCGATTTCCTCCTGCCGTTGCCCCAGAATCTTTATCTTTCCCATCTCGGGGATGGTGCGCAGTCGGTCGGAGAGGCTGCGGGCGAACTGCTCCAGTTCGCGGGGCGTGCGCTCGGGGCTCTCCACGGCGAGCAACATCGAGGAGGTATTGCCGAAGTCGTCCACCACCATCACCGCCAGCACGCCCTTGGGGAGCGAGGTCTTGCGGAACAGGTCGAGGTTCGCGCGTATGCGGCTCCACGCCTCGTTGTTCGACTTGACGAACATCCGCAGCGACACATAGACATAGACGATGCCGTCTTCGGTAACGCTGTAGGTATGCGCTTTGTCCACCTCCTCGAAGCCGTTGATATAGTCCTCCAGCGGCTTCGTAACCTGCGCCTCTACCTCCTGCGCCGTGGCACCCGGGTACACCGCGACCACCACGCCCTGACGGATGGTGAAGAAGGGGAACTCGTCTTTGTTCATCTTCGTCAGCGCCCAGACGCCAAACAGCGTCAGGCACATGAAGAGGAAGAACACCAGTCCGTGGTTCCTCATCGCTCCTTCTATGTGATTACGGTTCGTCATTCACTTTTGGGATTAAGGATAAAGGATGAAGGATAAAAGAGTAAATAGTTTCGACTTTGAATGTGCGGCATAGAGACCGCACCTCCTTGCTCTTCATAGACGCAGGTAATAAGTCTTTAATCCTGTGTCCTTAATCCTTCATCCATTGTATCTTTGCTCCTTTGTATAATTTTTGAAAGCCGTCTGTTACCACGCGGTCGCCCGTCTGCAAGCCGTCAATGACCAGCACGCCGTCGGGCACATACTGCCCAATCTGAATCATCCGTCGCTCCACGGTGCTGTCTTCTCGCGCTACCCACACGCTCTTTCCTTCTGGCGTTACCTGCACGCAGGCGGCGGGTATCAGCAAGCCCTCGCTCTGCTGCCCCGCCATGCGCACCTTGCTCACCATGCCGGGCAACAAGCCGTCTTTGTTCAACACCTCCGCCCGCACGGGATAGGCGTGCGAGAGGGCATTCGCCTTCATCCCTTTCTCCACCACGCGCACGGGGATGGAGGCGGGGAGTTGAGCGTTGAGCGTTGAGGGTTGATAGTTGTCTATCGCCGGCACGTCCATGCTGCCCGTGTCGCCTACGCGGAGTTCCGACACTTCCGACTCGGGGACGGAGAAAGTAACATACAGTCGCTCAACGATATAAAGCGTCATCGCGGGTGTCATGGGCGATAGCATCTGCCCCTCCGCCACGTGCACCTCGCCCACCACGCCGTCGCTCGGGCTGCGCAATACGCAGTTCGCCACGCGGCGCTCTGCTACGGATGCCATCGAGCGCGCCTGCGCCAGTTTGGTCTCCACCTCTATCCACTGCTGCTCGGTAACGCCGCCGGCACCATGCACCTCGGTAACACGCCGATAGGCATCCTCCGCCTGCCGCAGCGTGGCACGCGCCGCCTCGCGGGCGTCTATCGCACTCGCACTGTCCACGCGCAGCAGCACCTCGCCTTTCTGCACGCGGTCGCCCATGCGGCATGCCACCTCCAGCACCTGTCCGCCCGTCTCCACGCTCAGGGGCACGCGGCGCTCTTCTTCGATGGTGCCCACGTAGGTATGCCGCGCCACGGACGTATGCTCGCCCACCACCTGCACCTTCACAGGGATGGGCGCCACTGTCTGCGTTTTCTTCGCTTCCTTGCTGCCGCAGGATGGGAGGGTCAACGCTACCAACAAGAGGCAGGCTAATTGGACAATTTTACAATTTACTATTTTACAATTATAGCATAGCATTGTATAAAAGTGGTTAGGGGTTAGGGGTCAGTGATTAGTGCTCAGTAGTTAGATGCTAAATGAGTCGGTCAACGCAGCACTTGGGGACATTTTCTGTGAAAATCCTATGAATCTCGTCCCGACACGTCGGGATGAATAGAGCGTAAGCGAGCAGGATATTAAAACACCTTGCTTCGGGCTACGCCCTTGCAGAAATTTGGAAGGATTTTTGCGGATGTTATCAAAACGGTCGGACAATGAAATGGTCGGACAGCGTAGCGGTCGGATAGCGTAGCGGTCGGACAGCGTAGCGGTCGGACAGCGTAGCGGTCTCAGTTCTTCTTTGCGACCATTAGGATATTCTCACCTGTCAGGCGCGTGTCGCTCACCTGCGACTCGCCATGGAAATACAAGTCGAACACGATGGTCTCTTTGTAGAGCGTCCCCGTGCCTGTTACCTCCACATCGAAAGTCTCCGTAACCTCCTTGTCGCGAATGTTCTCTATTCCCCCAATGCTCACCGTGTCGGGTATGGTAAAGGTGATATCCACCGTCCGCTCGAAGGGATAGAGCGTCAGCAGGGTGTCGTTGATTTCTGCTTCAGCGGTATAGACTCCGCCGCGCAACTGACTGAAAGTCAGCAGCACATCGCCGTCGGTCTTACGCAGCAGGTCCATCGTTCCCTGCTCGTTGCTCAGGGTGTAGTCTGCGCTGTCAATCGTTACCTTGCCGCTCAGTTTATAACTATACTCGCCCGCCATCTTCACCGCCGGGTCGCAACCCGCCAACCCCGCCAGCAACAGGCAACTCAGTAAACATAAAATTATCCGTTTCATACTTTTACGTCTTACTTTAACATATAATTATCGTTCTTTTTTAACGTGTAATTGCCATGTAATTAACCATTAATTTCTTGTTGATTTCTCCATTAAAGACCATGTAAAGAACCATTAAAGCATTGTCTTTTAATGAACTTTTAATGAACTTTTAATGGACTTTAATGGAGGAATAAAATTATACGAATAATTAACGGTAATTATATGTTATAATGTTCCTACACGGGAATTACACGTTAAATGTCTCCTTTGTCCAAACAAAAATACTTCCACAGGGGGGCAGCGTGGAGGGCTTGGATGATTTCGCCCTGCTCCAGCAACTCGCGCACCTCCTCTTGCTTCATCACATGCACACGGATGTCCTCCGTCTTCTCTTGGTGCTGCTCGCGCACTTTCTCCACCCCACGCGCCAAGAACGTGAAACTCAGGTTATTATGGTTCGTCGGGTTAGGCGAAAGCGTCATAAATAGTTTCCACTCGCCGCCCTCGAAGCCCGTCTCCTCGCTCAACTCGCGTTTGGCAGCCTCCAGCGGCGTCTCCCCCGGGTCTATCACGCCCGCCACCAACTCGTAGTGCGTCTCGCCCAGCGCGTGGCGATATTGGTCTTCCATCACCATCTCGCCGTCCTTCGTGATGGCTATCACGTTAATCCAATTCGGGAACTCCAAGATGAACCATGTCGGGATAATCGCCCCTGACGGCAACTGCACCTCCTCTTGGCGCACGCTCAACCACACGCCTAACTTCAGTATCTGCTCACTCTTGAGCACCTTCCATTTCCTATTGACCAACGGAGCAACCATAGGGGAATTATGAATTAAGAATTAAGAATTATGAATTATTAGTGCTTATGCTCTGAAAATGCAACACTAAAACGCACCCAATGTTTAATTTAGAAAAATCGCCCGCAAAGTTACGGTTTTTTTCTGAAATATGCAAATTATTTTACTATTTGGATGTAGGTTCTTCCATTTGGCGAAGGAGGCATGTGCGTATGAAGGCATCAAGGCGGAAGTATTGCTTGCGTTTGCCCGTTTTGGGGTCGATGGGCGCATTGGGTTCGGGCTTGTCGAGTTGGGCATCGAAGCGGTTCTTCCACATCTGCAGAGTGGCGAGTTCGTCGGGAGTGGGCGCTGCTCCGTTGTGGGCGGCGGCATACGCCTGGGGCTTGGAGGGGAGAAGGATACGGTAGGTCTCGGCACAGGCTTGCTTGAAGCGGAGTTGATGTTCCAACTCCTTGCCCGTGGCGGGTTTCTTCTTCCAGTCGCGCGGGTGCTCGATTTTGTAGGTTTCCGGCTCCGACATGCCTTTGACACGGCCTTGGGAGTCGCGGTAGGTCTTGCGGCGGCTGATTGCTCCGCCCTTGGTGTACGCGCCGTGCAGTTCACGGACAGGGTGCTCAAATACTGTTCTTGCCATAATTTATGATATGTTTTGTTTTATAGTTGTTGTATAGTTCCGTATCGGTAATAACCTAATAACAGCCTAATAATAACCTAATAATATCCTACTATATACTGCTGAAAGTGAGCGCAAAGGGGTTCACCGGTAAAAGCCTGTGTTGATTAAGAGAAAAAGTTTGTATAGATT
>JBJECJ010000071.1:0-8735 GCA_051870955.1 Paludibacteraceae bacterium
AAAATTTGACACTTTTTATTCATCCTATGTGTAAACCTTATTACGTGTAAGACAGGATACACTGACTTTGTATGCAGGTTACGCGGGCACTATGCCGCACCCCTGCGTACAGTATGCGAAAAATAGCAAAAAAAAGAAGATTATTTGCTCATATTAAAAAAAAGCAGTATCTTTGCCCGCAAATTAAGGACTCAATCTACAAACACGGAGCGAAGCGGAGTTCCCAACACGAAGTGATAAACACAAAGTTCCTAACATGGAGCGAAGCGGAGTTCCTAACACGAAGTTGTATATATCATGGAAAAAACCAATGTAGTAGTGCGCTTTTGCGGAGACTCGGGCGACGGCATGCAGTTGACCGGCAACATGTTCTCCTCGCTGAGCGCCATCCTCGGCAACGAGATTTCTACCCTGCCGGACTTCCCTGCGGAGATACGTGCGCCGCAAGGTACCTTAGGCGGCGTGTCGGGCTTCCAAGTGAACCTCGGCAAGCAGGTGTTCACCCCGGGCGACAAAGCCGATGTCATCGTGGCGATGAACGCTGCCGCACTGAAAGTGTGCACCTTAGGCTCGCAGTTCAACAAAGCCGGTGCACAGTACGACGATGAACATGCGATGTACACGCGCCATGCCGTGGTCATCGTGGACATGGACGCTTTCGCGGCGAAAGACCTCGAGAAAGCGCTCTATAAGACCGACAACCCCTTCACCGAGCTGGGTATCCCCGAGTCGGTGCAAATAGTGCCCGTGCGGCTGACACAACTCACCAAAGACTCGCTCAAAGAGTCGGGGTTGGACAACAAATCCATCCTCAAGTCGCGCAACATGTTCGCCCTCGGTCTGGTCTGCTGGCTCTTCGACCGTCCTGTGGATAAAGCCATCCACTTCCTCGAAGGTAAGTTCAAGAAGAAACCTGCCCTCATCGCTCCCAACACCAAGGTGCTGGTGGACGGCTACAACTACGGGCAGAACCTTGCGCTTAATCAGGACTTAGGATTAAGGATAAAGGATATAAGACTAAATAGCACCGACTCTGAAAACTCAGAGACGAAGGTAATAAGTCCTTCATCCTGTGTCCTTCATCCTTCATCCAAATACACCTCCATCGCGGGGAATCGCGCTACGGCGTTCGGTTTGATTGCCGCTGCCCACAAGACGGGCAAGCGGCTCTTTCTCGGCTCCTATCCCATCACCCCCGCCACCGACATCATGCACGAGTTGGCAGGCCGCAAGGACATGGGCGTGATGGTGGTGCAGGCGGAGGATGAGATAAGCGGCGTATGTACCGCCATCGGTGCTGCTTTCGCGGGCGACTTGGCTTGCACCTCCACCTCCGGTCCCGGGCTCTCGCTCAAGTCGGAGGCTATCGGGCTTGCCGTGATGGCAGAGTTGCCGCTCGTGGTCATCGACGTGCAGCGCGGCGGTCCCAGCACGGGTCTGCCTACCAAGACCGAGCAGACCGACCTGCTGCAAGCCGTCTTCGGACGCAACGGCGAGTGCCCCGCCGTGGTCATCGCGGCATCGAACAGCGCCAACTGCTTCGACTACGCCTACGAGGCTTGCCGACTGGCGTTGGAGAACATGCTGCCCGTCATCCTGCTGACCGATACCTACCTCGCCAACGGCACCGCCCTCTGGAAACTGCCGACGCTGGAGTCGTTGCCCGCTATCCACCCGCAGACCGTACCTGAGTCGCTCAAGGGGAACTACAACCCCGCGCTGCGCGATGAGAACGGCATCCGCTACTGGGCATTCCCCGGTATGGAGGGCTACGAGCACCGCAACATCGGACTGGAGCGCGACAGCGAGAAAGGCACTATCTCCACCAACCCCGAGAACCACGAGGTGATGGTCAAGGCGCGCCAACATAAGTTAGACCACGTGGCGCAGCAGATTCCTGCCTTGCAGGTGCAGGGCAACGCAGCGAGCGACACCCTGCTCGTAGGCTGGGGCAGCACCGAGGGACACCTTCGCGCTGCTGCGCAGGAACTCAACTGCGCACTCGCACACTTCAACTATATCAACCCGCTGCCGCTCAACACCCGCGAGGTGCTGGCGGGGTACAAGCGAATAGTAGTCTGCGAGTTGAACAACGGGCAATTCGCCACTATTCTCCGCGCCAAGTTCCCCGATATTCCCTTCGAGCAATACAACGAGATAATGGGGCAACCCTTCGCAGTAGAAAGAATCGTAAATTCAATTAGGAATTAATTATGGAAGCAAGTCAATTCAAATCCGACCAATATGTTCGTTTCTGCCCGGGTTGCGGCGACCACGCTATCTGCATGGCGTTGCAGAAAGCCATGGCGCAGATAGGAGTGCCCACCCACGAGACGGTGGTCATCTCGGGTATCGGGTGCAGCAGCCGTATGCCCCACTACCTCAACACCTACGGCTTCAACACCATTCACGGTCGCGGGGCTGCCATCGCCACGGGCGTGAAGACCGCGCACCCCGAACTGACCGTCTGGCAGATGACCGGCGACGGCGACTGCCTTGCCATCGGCGGTAACCATTTCATCCACTCCCTCCGACGCAACGTGGACCTCAACATCTGCCTCTTCAACAACCGTATCTACGGGCTCACCAAGGGGCAGTACTCGCCCACCTCGCCGCGGGGCTTCGTCTCGAAGTCCAGCCCCTTCGGCACCGTGGAGCGTCCTTTCGTGCCCGCCGAGTTGGTGATGGGCGCGCGGGGGACGTTCTTCGCCCGCACGCTGGATGTGGACATGCCCACGACGGTGGACTGCATGGTGCAAGCGCAGCAGCATAAGGGCGCCAGCGTGATAGAGTGCCTCGTCAACTGCGTGATTTTCAACAACGGTACCCACGACTGGATAGCCGACCGCGACACGCGCGCCGAGCGCACCATCCTCCTCCGCCACGGCGAGAAGATGCTCTTCGGCAAAGACCTCGACAAAGGGCTTGCGCTCATCACGGAAGAAGGGGCACTGCTGCCGCACCTCGCCTTAGTGCCTGCCGACGACCCGCGGGTGCTCACCCACGATGCCACCATCGCTGACCCCACGCTGCATCGCATGCTCGCCCTCATGGGACAAGACCGCTACATGGAAGCCGTCGGCGAAAGCCATAGCGACCTGCCCATCGCCCTCGGCGTGATACGCAACGTGGCGGAAGAGACCTACGACCACGCTGTGAATCAGCAGATTGCGGATGTGCAAGCCAAGTCGAAGATTCACACCTTCGACGAACTCCTCGGCACCTTGGAGCAATGGGAAGCGTAGATAATTAAAAATTATGAATTAAGAATTAAGAGGGCATAGATAAGTAGGAATGTCCAAGCAACAGAAATTCTATGTTGTCTGGCAGGGGAAGCAGACGGGTGTCTTCACCTCGTGGGCAGATTGTGAAGCCCAAGTGAAAGGGGTGGAGGGTGCCAAATACAAGTCCTTTCCCACGCGCGCCGAAGCAGAGGCGGCTCTCGCAGGAGAGCCGCCCGTTTGGCGAAAGAAAGGCGATGGCGGAGAGGCGTCTGCATCGCGCACGAGTAGGGATTTGCTGAGCAGAGTGGCGGGGTGCAAGGTGAAACCCGTGTTGCCTGCGCTGGCGGTGGACGCGGCTTGCTCGGGGAATCCGGGGATGATGGAGTTTCGGGGGGTGATAGCCGACACAGGAACGGAGGTCTTCCACCGCGGACCGTTTGCGGAGGGGACGAACAACATCGGGGAGTTTCTGGCGATTGTGTTGGGGCTTGCCTACCTCAAGAGCCACAACCTGCCGTGGGTGCTCTATTCCGACAGCCGCACCGCGCTGGCGTGGTTGAAGAAGAAGCATGCGCAGACCAAACTCGAATGCACTCCCGCCAACCAACCGCTCTTCGAGATGTTGCGCAAGGCAGAGCAGTGGTTGCGAGACAACACCTACACCACCACTGTCCTCAAATGGGACACCGACCACTGGGGCGAAATCCCCGCCGACTTCGGGAGGAAATAGGTCATGCCAATGTGTCTGCCGACCTGCGGGAGACCTGCGGACGACCTGCGGGAGACCTGCGAAAAGTTTGCACTCATCTTGGGAGCACATACAGCCCCACTTCACAAGTCCGGATAGAGAAGACAAGAAAATAAGGGACCACCTCACAGGTAGTCCCTCTCGGAAATATCTCGGTTATGAAAAGTTACGCGAGTTTGTTCACGTAGATAGCCAACTTCGATTTCAGGTTAGCAGCCTTGTTCTTGTGGATGATGTTGCGCTTAGCCAACTTATCCAACATCGAACTTACCTTGGGCAGCGCAGCCTGAGCAGCGGCTTTGTCGGTGGTAGCACGCAGGTCGCGAACGGCGTTGCGAGCGGTTTTTGCATAATAGTGGTTGCGAGCCTTGCGAGTAATCGTTTGGCGGATTCTCTTTAATGAAGATTTGTGGTTTGCCATCTTTGATAAGACGTTAAGTTGTTAGACAAATGATTTACCTTTGAGGAAGGTTTTCTTTGCGCTTGTTTTTGTAGTCCATAGCAGAGTCGAACTGCTCTTTAGAGAATGAAAATCTCTCGTCCTAACCGATAGACGAATGGACCCTGACAATTAACAATTAATAATTAACAATTAATATGCCACTGCTCTCCACTTTCAATGCGTGTCAAGTCGAAAGCGGGTGCAAAGGTACTGCTTTTTTTTCAAATACGCAAATTTTTTGGTAAAAAAAGTTATTTTTCGGGCTTTTTTTTGGATAATTCGGGAAAAAGCAGTACCTTTGCAGAGGATTAAGGAGAAAGGAGGCAGGATGAAAGACTCATTACCTCCGACTGACCTTTTAGCATGTACAATGAAAAGATTCCTATATATATTTATAATGTGTAGTGCGGCGATGGTCTGCAATGCGCAGGAGGTGCGTCGGCAACCTGACTTGCAGACAGCGGACAACACGTTCTTCGACCCCACGCGCAAAGAGACGAAGAAGCAGGACTACCATTTCGGCGTAGAGTATCGTTTGGAGGTGGGCTACACGCAGCCGCAACAGCGCACCGACAACTACACCTACCCCGATATGTATCTGCACGGAGTGCGTATTGGTGCGACGTTCACGTTCCTGCTGCCGCTGCATTTCAGCATGCAGACGGGCTTGCTCTACTCGCTCTCATTAGGCAACAACGACCAGCACTGGCGTTCGCAGACCGCTGCCACAGTGCAGGAGGAGTATATCCACCACCGCGTGTTGCAGCATAACCTCACCATCCCCGTGCGCTGTTTCTACACCATCCCGCTGTGGAAGGAACTCAATATGTTCTTCTACGCCGGTCCGCAACTGCATATCGGGCTGGCGGAGGTGGACTATATGCAACTCCACTTGAGCGAGGGCACGCAGCAGTGGCTGCAAAGTATAGGTGTCCCCACCGAGAAATACGACCGCTTGCGCGCCGATGAACTCTACCGCACGAACATACAGATGGGTTTGGGTGGCGGCTTCGAGTGGGACAGATACCGCCTGCAAGCAGGCTACGACTTCGGGCTGAACAACCGCGTGAAGAACAAGACCATTGCCGGGCAACAGATGTGGGAATGGGGATGGTATGTGGCGTTCTCGTATAAGTTTTAAGACCCTCCCAACCTCCCTTAAAGGGAGGAGTTTGGGAGACTTTTGCTCTGAATAATCAGAATAATCTGAGTGCTCTGAATACTCTGAGTACTCTGAATAAAATCAATAAAATACTTACTGTCTTCGGGGGTGCCCGCTTCGCGGTGCTGAGAAAACACCCTTTGAACCTGCACAGGTAATTCTGTAGAGGGAGTATGAAAAAACAATCTTTTCTTTCTGTGTGCTGCCTGACGGCAGCCGTTGCGGTCAGCGGTATACGTGCGTATGCCGCAGATGACACGCTGACTGTTGTGATGAACCAAATGCAAGACGTGCAAGTGGTCGCACAACGCGTACAACAAACCACCATCAACCACGACGTGGTCGGCAACGACCGTCTGAATCGTGAGAACACGGGTCAGAACCTGCCCTACCTGCTGAGCACTATCCCCGCCTTGCAGGTAACGAGCGACGACGGTCTGGGCGTAGGCTACACGTATTTCCGCGTGCGCGGCACCGACCACACGCGTATCAACATGACGGTGAACGACGTGCCGCTCAACGACCAAGAGAGCCAGACCGTCTTCTGGGTGAACATGACGGACATGGCAGCGTCGATGTCGAGTATCGACGTGCAGCGCGGCGTAGGCACCTCGACCAACGGTAGTGCCTCGTTCGGTGCGTCGCTGAACATGTACACGGGCGATAACGACACCACTAACCACTTCACGCTGGCGTTCAACGGGGGTATGTACAACACCTTCCGCGAGATGGTGAGCGGGCATGTAGTGCTGCCCTGCAACTGGCGCGTGAACGCTCGTTTCAGCAAGGTGAACTCCGACGGTTTCCTTTATCGCACGAACTCCGACCTGTATTCGTACTACGGCGACCTCGGCTGGTACGGCGACAAGACGCAGGTGGTGGCGCGCTTCTTCGGCGGCAAGGAGAAGACCGGCATGGGCTGGGACGGCGTGGACTACAACACCGCCTACGGCATTGACGGCGCGGACCGACGCTACAACCCCGCGGGCGAGTACGAGGACGCGGAGGGCAACACAAAGTACTATGATAATCAGACGGATAACTACGCACAGCAACATGCGCAGTTGCAGATAACCCACCGCTTCACACCCAACTGGAGCCTGAACGCGACGCTCCACTACACCCACGGCGGCGGCTATTACGAACAATACAAACGCAAGAGTTTCGAGTACTGGGGACTGGAGCGCTACACGGACGTGAACGGCGAGAAAGTGAAGAAAGCCTACGGTATGTATCGCAAGAGCCTCGACAACCACTTCGCGGGTGCCATCGTGAGCGCGAAATATGTGAACGAGCACGTGGACGTGCAGTTTGGAGCAGCGGGCAACGACTATATCGGTGCGCACTTCGGCACGCTGAACTATATCCAAGACAGCGTCTATGGCGGCAGTCTGCCCGTCAACTACGAGTACTACCGCAACAACGCCAACAAGGTGGACGCGAACACCTACGGCAAGGTCAACTGGCGCGTGCTCAACCGCGGGCAAGAGCGTTTGAGCCTCTATGCCGACCTGCAATACCGCTATGTGCGCTACCACCGCGACGGTATCAACGATGAGGACATGACCGACCTGCCGCTGACCGTCAACTACCATTTCTTCAACCCGAAGGCGGGTCTCACCTATCAGAATCGCGGGCACCTGCTCTACGGCTCTTTCGCGATGGCTAACCGCGAGCCGAGCCGCAACAACTACAAAGAGAACGTGCTTTGGGACGCCGCAACACAGACCTACACCGGTCTACCCAGCCCCGAGACGCTCTACGACTACGAGTTGGGCTACCAATACAGCCACCCGCGTTTCGCCATCGGCGCGAACTTCTACTTCATGGACTACGACAACCAGTTGGTGCTGACGGGTCGTGTGAACGACGTGGGCGCGCAATCGACTATCAACGTGAAAGATAGTTACCGCATGGGTGTGGAACTCACGGCGGGGGTGAAAATAACCGATTGGTTCCGTTGGGACGGCAACTTCGTGCTCAGTCGCAACAAGATTCTCGGCTACGACGAGACCGTTACCCGCTACGATGCTAACTGGGAAGAGAACGAGTACGGGCAGACGGTGCATTTCGACGAGACGGACATCGCCTACTCGCCGATGATTACCGCGATGTCGCTCTTCACGTTCGACATAGCGGGCTTTGTGGCGACCGTGCAGACGAACGTGGTGTCGAAGCAATATTTGGACAACACGCACGGCAAGGGTATCGTAACGGAGAACATCGCATGGTACGGCGAGACGGAGCCTATTCACCCCGAGCAGGTGGGGCAGCCGGCGAAACTTTCCACCGCCTTCATCAAGGCATACACCACCACCAACGTCAACCTGCAATATACCTTACCTTTGCAGAAGTACAAACGCTGCCCGGAGATTAAGTTGCTCTGCCAAATCAACAACATCTTCGACCACAAGTATGCAAGCAACGGCGGCAGCGACTGCTCGTACTACCAAGACGGCACGGCGTGCTGGCCGTGGTACTACGCGCAGGCGGGTATCAACGTGCATGCAGGCTTCGTAGTGAACTGGTAAGTCCGTTAGCGGGACCCTCTGGACCCTCCCCGACCCTCCCTACAAAGGGAGGGAGACCTGCGGACGACCTGCTGGAGACCTGCGGTAATGTTACGGTCGACCCGCGATAGACCCGCGACAGACCCGCGACAGACCCGCGAAAAATACGGGACGGTTACGAGACAGTTACGAGACGGTTACGGGACTGATACGAAACAGGTTTGGGACGGTTGAGGGACAGATACGAAACAGTTGCGAAACGGAAATACGGCAAAAGAAACCTGCGGAAAATATGTTTTACAACACAAAACGTTATTTTTCGATACAAAACACTTGCATATCTCCGAAAAAAGCAGTAATTTTGCGGCGTAGTTGATAATAAGAACTGACAACAAATACTCGTAGCGTTATAAGCCGAACTTGATTTTCTGAAACCTGAATACTTTCAAAAATCACTCAAGTGTAAGCCTATGCGCTCACGTATATGAGGACGTGGGCTGTTGGTGTAGGCGAGTGCATCAATGTAGCAGTTCCCGATTTCTCATAAACAAGGAAAGCATAGCGAAAGGTATGCTTTTCTTGTTTCGTACCGACATTCAAAGACAAATAAAATATAAACAACTAAAAACCAACGAAGTATGAAAAAGTT
>JBJECJ010000072.1:0-2459 GCA_051870955.1 Paludibacteraceae bacterium
CGTTCGTGCGCACTTATGCAAATTACCGCGCAAAGGTACGAAAAAAAATCGGAATATACAAACAAAAACCCAATTTGTTTGCGAAAAGAGGCTGTTTGCCAACTCATCCGCAATCGCCGCCTGCCTCCCCGCCAACGGACGGGTGGACCGGTGGACCGCCGGGCCGCCACTTTTCCTAATATATATATGTGCGTGCGCGCGGGTGATTATATAGAAACAGGCGGCCCGGCGGCCCATGGCCCACCCTCAACCTCTCATCGCCTCGCCCCTCCCTACACCCTAAAAAATGGTACGATTGTTAAGATTTCCCTTTCCATCATCCCCTCGTTTTTTTTCGCGGGTCTATCGCGGGTCTCCCGCGGGTCGTTCGCAACCCAAACCCACCCCGAAAATGTACGATTGTTAAGATTTCCCCTTTCCGCAACCTCCTCATCTCTTCCAACAAAAAATGGCTGCCTAACTCAATCGGTTAGACAGCCACGATACGGGATGAATAGGGAAATCCCCTCCCCGAGCCTTATCAGTTCATGTCGGGCAACCAAGAGTAGTCGCGCGAGTAGCGCAGGTGCTGCTCCACGTAGCCCTCGGTGTAGTCCAAGGTTACGTCCGTGATGTTGCCCTCGGCATCGAACACCGGCGTATAGACGGGGTTGACGAAGCCTTTGTAGGGCGCGAGGTTGAGTTTGGCGTAGCGAGCCAGTATCTCGTTGTGGAGCGTCGGCTCTACCTTCACGGCATAGTCCTCCACCATCGCTTTCGCAGCCGCATAATCGCCCTCGGAGGTGATACGCTGTATCTCTTTGAGCAACTCGCCGTACAGGCGGCGCACCTCGGCATAGTCGTTGATTTGCAGGTAGTGCTTACCCTCGCGCTCGATAATCTCCACCGCACCATCGGCATGCTTATAGACCCACATCGCGATGAGTTGGCGGTTGCGCATGTGCGCCTCCTCGATGTCCTTCCCGGGCTCAATACGCACCAGTTGGGTCATCAGTCCGTTCATCATCTGCTGGTAGTAGTAACTCTCGTAAGCCTGCTCGTTGGGCAGCAACCCGAGTTCCACCAGTTTCGGGTCAGCCATGTAGTAGAGCCCGAAGAGGTCAGCGCGCGCCTCCTCGATGGTGGACGCATGCTCTTTGAGCGCGTCCTTGCTCACGCCCGGCAGCAGTTTGCCCGAGCCGTGTCCTACGCACTCGTGCAGGTCCGTATGCAGGTCGCCGCACATCGCGCCGTATTGGTTGTACGCCTCGCGGATGTCATCGCTGACCATGAACTCCTCGTTGAAGCCGTTGCCCTTCGCCGCCTCGTTGTAGGCGTGCATGAGGTTGTCTATCGTAACCGACTTCGAGCCGTACTCCTTGCGAATCCAGTTGGCGTTCGGTAGGTTGATACCGATGGGCGTTGCGGGATAGCAGTCGCCCGCGAGGATGACGGCGGTGATGACCTTCGCGCTCACGCCTTTCACCTCCTCCTTCTTGAAGCGCGCGTCGGTGGGCGAGTTGTCCTCGAACCACTGTGCGTTCTCCGAGATAATCGCCGTGCGCTTGGTTGCCTCCATGTCCTTGAAGTTCACCAGCGACTCCCACGTGCCCGTGATACCCAGCGGGTCGGTGTAGGTCTCGGTGAAGCCGTTCACGAAGTCCACGCGGCTGTCGAGGTCGCGCACCCACGCAATGCAGTACTCGTTAAACGCCTGTAAATCACCCGTTTGATTGAACTCAATCAGTTTCTCTATCACCTGTCGCTGTTGCTCGTTCTCGGCAAAGGGCAGGGCTTTTTGGAGGTAGTAAACCACCTTCTCCAATGCCGCGCTGTACATGCCGCCGACCTTGTAGGTCTTCTCTACCACCTCGCCGTTCTCTTTGGTCAGTTTGCTGTTCAGCCCTATCCACTTCGGCTCTGGGCTGTTGTCCTTGTGCGCGGCATAGTACGCCTCCGCCTCGTCTTGGGTAACCCCCTCGTAGTAGTTGCCGGCGGAGGTCAGCACGAGGTCTTGCCCTGCGGCTTGGTTGGTGCGCTTGGGCATCACCGCGGGGTCGAACATCACGGGTATCAGTTCTTCATCCACCGTCAGCCCCGCCCCGGCGCAGGCTTGGCGATACCACGCCTCGGTGAACTCCGGCAGGAACTTATCCTCGGAGTAGTGGTGGTGAATGCCGTTGGAGAACCACACACGCTTGAGGTACTTCTCAAAGAGCAGAAACTCCTCGCTCTGCTTGTCGCCCGTGTAGTTGAGGTAGAGCGCCTCCAAGGCACGGCGGATACGCAGGTTGTAGCGTCCGTTCTGGTCGAAGAGGATGTCGCGCCCTTGCAGCGCCGCCTCACTCAGGTAGTACGCCAGCGTCTTCTGCTGCAGCGTCAGTTCATCGAAACCCGGCACCTGATAGCGCAGAATCTCAAGGTCATAAAACTTGTCCACGGTGTAGTTGAATGGTTTGTCTGTCTCTTTTTGGCAACTT
>JBJECJ010000072.1:2559-8673 GCA_051870955.1 Paludibacteraceae bacterium
TAATTAAAATCAGATTCTCTCCAATACGGTCTGCACCAGTTGCTTGATACGCGGCTTGTAGTCGGTGTTGGCAGCCTCTGCCTTGCGCTGTGCGATGACGCAGCAGACAGTCATGGCGCGGTGCCCCATGTGGAGCGCCAAGCCGGCTATGCAGGAGCCTTCCATCTCGTAGTTGGTGATACGTTGCCCCTCGTAGCGGAAGTCGGTGATACGCTCGTTGATGTCGGGCACCGCCAGCCCCACGCGCAGCACGCGCCCTTGCGGACCATAGAAACCGTTGGCGGCGATGGTGCAACCGCGCATCATATCGTCGCCCGCGATACGGTTCACCAACTCCTTGTTGGCTGCCACCACATACGGGCGCGCCGCCTTTGCGGGATAGTGGATAAAGTCCACCAGTGCATTCTCAAAGCCGAGGTCGCATACCTCATCGCGTCCCTCGTAGAACGCCAGTACCCCGTCAAAACCGATGGATTTCTCGCTCACGAGGAAGGTGCCGAGAGGGATATCCTCTTGCATGCCTCCGCAGGTGCCCACGCGCACAATCTCCAGCGACCGTTTCTCCGCTTTCTCCGTGCGGTTGGCGAAGTCGATGTTCGCCAGTGCGTCTATCTCGTTCATCACGATATCGCAGTTGTCGGTGCCGATACCCGTGGAGATACAAGAGATACGCTTGCCGTGGTAGCGTCCTGTGATGGTGTGGAACTCGCGACTCTGAACGTCGCACTCTATGGTGCCTTCGTCGAAGAACGAAGCCACCATGTTTACTCGGTTTTGGTCGCCGACCAAGATGATTTTGTCGGCAAGAAACTGCGGTTGCAAGTGCAAGTGGAACGCACTGCCGTCCGCATTGATAATCAGTTGGGATGCAGGAAATGTTTTCATAGTACTAAGTTTTCATTTTCAAATTGATTCACGCTTCTCCCCCGCCGAAGGACATGGGGATGGTGGAGCCGGGGATAGGTCCGCCGGGCAGATTGATGGTGCCGAACTGTTTCTCGTATTGCTTGATGTTGTTTTCCAACGCGAAGAGCAGTTTCTTGGCTTGGTCGGGGGTCATCACTACGCGGCTCTTCACCTGCGCCTCTTGCATACCGGGCATCATGCGTACAAAGTCCATAACGAACTCGCTGGGCGAGTGGGAGATGATGGTCAGGTTAGCATATACGCCCTCCGCCACTTCCGGCGATAACTTGATGTTTAGTTTCTTTTCTTCCATAGTTTTATAACTTTGTGTATTTAACTTCGTGTTGGAAACTTCGCTACGCTCCGTGTTGGGAACTACGTGTATTTAACTTCGCTTCGCTCCGTGTAGATTACTTCGTGTACCGCGCGTAGCGCTTACTTACATTTACTTTCTTACCGCGCGAAAGCGCTTATTTACAGCCCCAAAGGGGCTTTTTACCACTCCCTCTTGTCGAACATCGGTTGGGTAGCGAGCATGTAGAGGGATACAAGAGGCAAGCAAATATCGTACCACACTGCCGAAAGCCCAAACATCCGCTGTCCCATTCGGTAGGCAGAGAGGTCTATCACCAACAGTTGCACCATCAGCCGCAGCAGGAAGAGCAACGCCGTACCTCCTACCAGCCACGCACCTAACTCCAAAGAGGTGATAGGCATGCTTTCGGTTAGGGTTCCTCCGCCCAACAGCCAACCGCCAATGGCGAACAGCGCAATACAGAGCAGGTAGAACAGTCCCCGCGTGAAAGGCTCCACGAAAAGGCGCACTTTGCTCCCTGTGCGATAGCGTGGCGATACGCTCAAGTGGCGACGCTTCTGTCGCAGCCATGCTTTGAGGGAGACCTCCGGCATGGACCACGTGATACTCTCCGGCGAGCATACCACCGCCGTGTTGTCTTTCGTTGCCATCTTGTTCACCAGCAGGTCGTCGTCTCCCGCCCGCAGCGTCATCAGGTTGGAGAAGCCGCCGCATTGGAAAAACGCCTCTTTGCGGTAAGCGAGGTTGCGCCCTACTCCCATATAGGGATGCCCGCAAACGGCTGCACCGAGGTAATGGAGTCCGTTGAATAGGGTGTCGTACTGTATAAGCCTATTCACTGTGCTTTTCTCTTGGAAATACGCGCCGAAGCCAAGCACCACCTCGGTCTTGGGATTGCGAAAGCCGCTCATCATCTTGCTTATCCACTGCGGCGACTCGGGGCGGCAGTCGGCATCGGTCAGCAGCAGGTAGTCGTATTTGGCGGCTTTGGCTCCGAGGGTGAGTGCTAACTTCTTGCTGCTCCCCACGCGGGCATTCTTCGGCACGAAGGTCATGCGCACGCGGCTATCCAGATTCATATACCGCTCTATCACCTCGCGCGTACCATCCTCCGACTCATCGTCCACCACAATCACTTCGTATAGGGGATAGTTTTGCACCAGCAGGGCACGCAGATAGTGCTCAAGGTTGAACTTCTCATTACGCGCGCAGACAATCACCGAGCAGCCTTTGATGTCCGCTGACTCGGAAGCCGTTTGCTCTTTCTTCGGCTTTCGCATAGTCCGCAGTGCCCCCGTCATGTAGCGCAAGTAGAAATAGAGTTGCGCGACAAACACCAACCCAAGCACCCCCGCCAAGCAATATATAGCCACCAATACGCTCACGATGAAAGATATTAACTATTAACTGTTAACTATTAACTATTAACTATTCAATATGCCAATCTAACATTATCCACCCACAGCACATTGCCGTCGTGTCCAACAAACGCCTCGCATTTGCCGGCGGTAAGCATGATAACGATATGGGTGGGCTCTAATGTGGCGTCCCAGCCTTCCTCCTGTATGCGCACTATCTTGCCCTTGGAGTTCATGGTGCACATGTTCATATTGAATCCCATATAAGGTTCAAACCACGGTTCGGCGGTGATATCGCCGTAGTGGATAGGCAGACGGTGGTCGTTCACCCACGCGGGTTGCGACTCTGTGATTCGCTCGTAGCCCGTGCCTACACGGATAGCATGCACATGCCCCTTCTCATCTTCCCAGCGGTGTTGGAGATAGACATACGCTTCTGCCTCATCGTGGAGTCCCTGTTGTTTCTTCGGTTTCCCAAATCCTTTGGCGTACCACACCCAATCCTCCTCGGATATCAGCGCTTTGTAGTCGTAGATGAGGGCGGTGGGGCGCTTGGTGAAAGGCACGCCGAAGTCGATATTGTTGTACGGGTCTTTGGCGCTCGTGATTGGCTCAATGGTTCGCCCGGTGAAGAGGGTGCCTGCGGCTATCACTTGCAGGTCTATCATCCCCATCACTTTCACGTCCAGCATCGACACATCCAGTCGGCAGCAGGTGCCTCCGTCCTCGCGGGGCTCGGGATAGACTGTCCCCGCGGCTTTCTCAATGCCAATCACATTGGCATATGCGTTGCTGCTGCCCCATGGGCTGCCGGTCTTGCCGTATTCGTAGGGTGCATTCTCGCGGAGGGTGTCGGTGGGGGCTACGCAATAGAGCGTCTTGGTCTTGCCGCCAAGGAGTTTCGACTCTTTGATATAGCGCACCGTCCACTGCTCCATATCGCCGAACGGAAACGGCTCAACGGTCTCGGCAGACACACCGAGCGCATACATACAAACCAATAAAACAGGAAGGATTTTTCTCATGTAGATTATTGCTTAATGCCGCAGGGGGTAGTGTATTTCACTCCTTGCGTCAGGGTGATGTAAGGTGCTAAGAAATCTATGTAGGTATCTTCGCTGACTATCATCTCGGCGGCTTGGCGTCCTATCTCCAATGCACCCGCCTCACGCAAGTGGGTGTTGTCAATCTTCCCTTCGGGGTATTTCGTACACTCTCCGGGGGCTACGTTCATGAAATAGGCTTTGCTGGCTTCATCGCCCAGTGCCTCAAGCCATTGCCGTGAAGTCCTCTCAAGGTCGAGCAGGGGTACTCCCAACTCTTCTGCCACAGTCCTTGCCGCGTCAGGATAGTCGCCAAGGGTCTGTCTGAGCGTGTCGCCGGCGAAGTCGCGGCGGTTCACGGAGGTGCAGAGCACTACGTGCATCTTCTTCGCACGCGCCTCGTTCACCATATTCGTCAAGTTCTTGGCGTAGTTCTCGGGGGTGGAATAGCGCGCAGGGTCTTCCTTCTTGGCATCGTTATGCCCGAACTGGATAATCACGATGTCCCCTTTCTTCGCGCGTTTCATCACCTCTTCCCATCTGCCTTGGTCGATGAATGACTTTGTGCTGCGCCCGTTGCGGGCATGGTTCTGCACTACGATGTTGCCTGTCAAGTAGGTGGGGAACAACTGTCCCCAGCCGCGTTCGGGCGAGGCTTCCAACTCCTCTTTGTCTGCCATAGTCGAGTCGCCCACCATGAAGAGGGTTACGGGCCTCTTCCCCGCGGAGATACATACTATACTTGCCATGATTGCACAGGCTACTGCCAAGATTGAATACACACGTGTTTTCATTGCCTAACTCCTAATTCCTAATTCCTAATTGATTGAGTGCTACTCTCACGCGGCGGATGGTCTCCTCTTTGCCCAAGACGTTGGTGATTTCCCAGATGTGCGGACCCCTTGCGGCGCCGACGAGGCAGATACGAAAGGCGTTCATCACGATACCCACGCCGTACTCCTGTTGCGCAATCCAGCCCATGACCGCAGTGTCCAGCGCCTCCGCCGACCAATCCTCTTGCTTTTCTAAGAGGGCAAGCAGTTCGGTCATGTGCTTGGGGCTGTCCTCTTTCCAGCGTTTCTTGAGCGATTTCTCGTCGTACTCCGTGGGGGCTACGAAGAAGAAACTCATCTGCTCCCATAGTTCGCTCACGAAGTTCACGCGCTCTTTCACCAGCCCGATGACATGCGGGAGGGCGGCTTTTTGCGCCTCGGTCATGTTGTTTGCCTCATCGGGCATGGTTGCCAAGAACTCCTCCGCCAACTGCTCGTTGCTGCGCAGTTGGAGGTATTGGTGGTTGAACCACTTGCCTTTCTCGAAGTCGAACTTCGCACCCGACTTGCTCACGCGCTCCAAGGAGAACTGTGCGATGAGTTCATCCATGGTGTACATCTCTTGGTCGCCGGTGTTGTGCCAACCGAGCAGCGCGAGGAAGTTGATGACTGCCTCGGGGTAGTAGCCGCTCTCGCGATAGCCGCTCGACACCGTGCCGTCTTTCTGATTGTGGAACTCCAGCGGGAACACGGGGAAGCCCAGTCGGTCGCCGTCGCGCTTGCTCAGTTTGCCGTTGCCATCGGGCTTAAGCAGCAGCGGCAGGTGGGCGAATGCGGGCATGGTATCTTCCCATCCGAAGGCGCGGTAGAGCAGCACATGCAGCGGCGCACTCGGCAACCACTCCTCGCCGCGGATGACATGACTCACCTCCATCAGGTGGTCGTCCACGATGTTCGCGAGGTGGTAGGTCGGCAGGTCGTCTGCGCTCTTGTACAGCACTTTGTCGTCCAGTATGTTCGAGTTGATGACCACCTCCCCGCGGATTAGGTCATGCACATGCACGTCCTCGTCGGGCTCTACCTTGAAGCGCACCACGTATTTCTCGCCCTGCGCGATACGCGCCTCTACCTCCTCCGCAGGCAGCGTCAGCGAGTTGCACATCTCCATGCGGGTACGCGCATCGTATTGGAAATTAGGCACTTCTGCACGTTTCTTCTCCAACTGCTCGGGGGTGTCGAAGGCGACATACGCATGCCCCGAGTCCAGCAACTGCTTCACATATTGGTGGTAAATCTCCCTGCGCTCGCTCTGGCGATACGGACCATGCTCGCCCTTGCCGTTGGGGGCATCGAGGCAGATACCCTCGTCAATCTTGATACCGAGCCAGTCCAATGCCTCGATGATATACTCCTCTGCCCCGGGCACGAAGCGCGTGGAGTCGGTATCTTCTATACGGAGCAACATATCGCCGCCGTGCTGACGGGCAAAGAGATAGTTGTATAAGGCGGTTCTCACCCCGCCGATATGCAGCGCCCCCGTAGGCGACGGCGCAAAACGAACACGTACACGTCTTTCCATTTACGATTTACGATTTACAATTTACGATTGTATGATTTATGATTTACTAATTTTGTCTTGTTTATCTGCAAAGCGCCGCAAAGTTACTGCTTTTTTTTGAAATATACAAATTTTGCTCTTATTTTGTTAGGAAAAGGTA
>JBJECJ010000073.1:0-8641 GCA_051870955.1 Paludibacteraceae bacterium
AGTGAACGGTGGTCATCAAGCCGTTTACGATACCGAACTTGTCGTTCAGCACCTTTGCGATAGGAGCCAAGCAGTTGGTGGTGCAACTTGCGTTCGAAACGAACTGAGTGCCCTTCTCATACTTGTCGAAGTTCACGCCGCAAACGAACATAGGAGTGTCGTCCTTCGAAGGAGCGGACATAACTACGTACTTTGCACCTGCGTTGATGTGTGCCTGTGCTTTCTCCTTGGTCAGGAAGAGACCGGTGGACTCAACTACGTACTCTGCGCCTACCTCGTTCCATGCCAACTCGTTGGGGTCTTTGCATGCGGTTACGCGGATAGCCTTGCCGTTTACAATCAGCTTGCTGTTCTCCACGTCAGCCTCGATGGTGCCCTCGAACTGTCCGTGCATGGTGTCGTACTTCAGCATGTAAGCCAAGTAATCAACCGGGCAGAGGTCGTTGATACCTACGATTTCAATGTCGTTACGAGTTTGTGCGGCGCGGAAAACGAAGCGTCCGATACGGCCGAAGCCGTTAATTCCTACTTTTGTCATAGTGTTTGTTGTTTATTAGAATTGTTTATGAAATTTACTTTGTTCGTGTGTGCTTTTGTGGTTCTACCCCAAAAGCGAGTGCAAAATTACAAAAAAACTCTGAAACATGCAAACATTTACCGATTTTCTCTGCTATTTTTTACATTATGCTATTTCTGTTTTGCAAAATAACGAGTACAAAAAAGGTAGGCATTGTCTCCCGACAATGCCTTACCTTCTCAGTCAGCGGAGCAGAAAACGATTTAGAGTACCATTTAGCCGCTCCAAGAATGCTAACCAATAAAAACCAAATCCAATTGTTAAGCTAAATTCAATGCAAAGATACAAAAATTATACCGAACATCCGTTCAAAATACGGGGGGGGGTAATTTTTATACACTTTTAACACTCACCCTACCGATACTTGCTCTCGGTGCAGTCGCCGAGCATGGAGAGGTAAGACTCATAGCGGCTGGGGGCGATACGCCCGTCGAGGGCGGCTTCATAGACGGCGCAGCCCGGCTCACCTGTGTGGGTGCAGTCGCTGTAGCGGCAGTCGCGGGCGATGCGGAAGATTTCGCGGAAGTAGTGCCCCACCTCCTCTTTCTGCATATCGATGGTGCCGAAACCCTTGATGCCCGGCGTGTCGATAATCCAGCCGTTGTGGTCGGGCAGGGGGTACATCTCGGAGAAAGTGGTGGTGTGGGTGCCTTTGTTGTGGGCATTGGAGATAGCGCCCGTGCGTGCCAGCGGCTTGCCGAAGATGGCGTTGAGCAGGGTGCTCTTTCCTACGCCGGAGTTGCCGCTCAGCAGCGTGATTTTGCCCGTGAAGATAGCGGACACCGCCGACAAGTCCGAACTATCCAACGCCGAGATGGCGTGGGTGGGATAGCCGAGCGACTCGTAGAGCACGCGAAGGTCTTGCAGCGCCTGCTCCTCGTCGGGTGTGAGGAGGTCTATCTTGTTGAAGATGAGCGTGGCAGGCACGCGATACGCCTCGCAGGTGGCAAGGAAGCGGTCGATGAAGGTAGTGGAGGTAACGGGGTGGTTGACGGTAACGAGGAGCGCCACTTGGTCGAGGTTGGCAGCGATGATATGCGACTCCTTGCTGAGGTTGGTGGAGCGGCGGATGATGTAGTTCTTGCGGTCGCAGACGGCGGTAATCCAGTTGGTGCCGTCGGCAAGGGTCTGCACCTCCACATGGTCGCCCACGGCAACGGGGTTGGTCGAGCGGATACCCTTGATACGGAAATTACCCTTGACATGGCAATCAAGGGTGTCTCCGTTCGGAAAATAAACAAGGTAACTGTTACCTGTGGATTTGATGACAAGACCCATAATGGATGAAGGATAAAGGACGAAGGATGAAAGACTGATTAGTTTCGTCTATTAGTATCGTCTATGAGTTTCAGAGTCGAAGGTTGCTTCAACTCCCCCGCCTCTCCTAGAAGGAGGGGAGGGGGCAGGGGGCGGGAAGGTAAGTTCGGCAACAGCCGCAAAGGGGACGAAAGATAAAGGACGAAGGATGAAAGACTTATTACTTTTGATGAAGGATAAAAGATGAAGGATGAAAGACTTATTACATTCGTCTATGATTTTCAGAGTAGAGTCTATTTTGTCTTTAATCCTGTGTCCTTCATCCTTTATCTTAAACAAGACTATTTTGTCTTTAATCCTGTTTCATTAATCCTTTATCTAAACAGAACAATTGAGTCTTTTATCCTTTATCTTTTAGTGAGCGAAGCGAACGGTCCTTTGTCCTAATCACACCGTCATTATCTCTTTCTCTTTCTTGGCGTAGAGGTCGTCAATCTGCTTGATGTACTTATCGTGCAGTTTCTGCACTTTCTCCTCTGCGTCTTTCTGTGCGTCCTCGGGCAGACCCTCTTTCACTTGCTTCTTGAGGGTCTCGATAGCGTCGCGACGGGCATTGCGCACCGACACCTTGGCGTTCTCTGCCTCGCCCTTGCACTGCTTCGCCAGTTGCTGACGGCGTTCCTCGGTCAGCGGCGGGAGGATAAGTCGGATGCACTCGCCGTTGTTGTTGGGCGCGAGACCGAGGCTCGAGTTGATGATGGCGCGCTCTATCTCGCCGAGCATCTTCTTCTCCCACGGCTGAATCTGGATGGTGCGGGCGTCGGGGGTGGTGATGGTGGAGACATTCGCCAGCGGCGAGGGGGCGCCGTAGTAGTCCACACGGATGGGGTCGAGTATGCGGGCACTGGCTTTGCCGGCACGGATATGTGCCAACGCGTCGTCGAGGAATAGGATAGCAGACTGCATCAACTCTTCCGCGTCTGCTTGGATTTTGCTAACTTCAATCATTGCTAATTATGAATTATGAGTTATGAATTATGAGGGCGTTGTTAATTAAGAATTTTGAATTAGGAATTAAGAGGGCAGCGTATGTCAACTATTCAGAGCATAGGCACTCATAATTCTTAATTCTTAATTCATAATTATCACGGAGTAACCAGCGTCCCAATCTCTTCGCCCTGCACCACTTTGAGCAGGTTGCCTTCGGTGTCCATGTCGAAGACGTAGATGGGCATCTTGTTCTCCATGCACATCGTGATGGCGGTCAAGTCCATGATACGCAGCCCTTTGGCAAGGATATCTTGGTAGGTTATCTCGCTGAACTTCTGTGCGTTGGGGTCTTTCTCGGGGTCAGCGGTGTAGATACCGTCCACGCGCGTACCTTTGAACATGATGTCGGCTTCCAACTCGATGGCACGCAGCGCCGACGCGGTGTCGGTGGTGAAATAGGGGTTGGAGGTGCCGCCGGCGACTATCACCACGTTGCCTTTCTCAAACAACCGTAGCGCTTTGGCTTTGTTGTAGAAGTCGCCGATAGGCTCCATGCGCACGGAGGTCAGCACGCGCACTTTCTGCCCGATGGCTTCCAGCGCCGACTGCAAGGCGAGCGAGTTGATGACCGTGGCGAGCATACCCATCTGGTCGCCTTTCACGCGGTCGAACCCTTTCTGGCTGCCGCTCAACCCGCGGAAGATGTTGCCGCCGCCGATGACGATACCTATCTGCACGCCGAGGTCGGCTATCTCTTTGATTTGGCGGGCGTAGGCGGCAAGGCGTTGCTCGTCAATGCCATAGCCCTTCGCGCCCATAAGGCTCTCGCCCGATAGTTTCAGTAAAATGCGTTTGTACATAGTTCTGTTGCAATTTTTGCGCAAAGATACGTATTTTTTTGCATATATCAAAAAAAAAATGTACTTTTGCAAAGATTTTCAAAGAAACTGCGTGTAAGAAAGCCTCTTTGAGGCTGTAAAAAAGTAAATGTAGAACGCCCCTACTGGGCTGTAAGAAAGCGCTTCGCGCTGTACACAGAGCGGAGCGAAGTTTCTTACACGAAGTTTCTTACACGGAGCGAAGCGGAGTTCCTTACACGAAGTTTTAATACACGAAGTTTGTTTTATGAGAAGCGAGTTTGAAGAAATATACCGTTTGGTCAGCGAGGCAACCAATGTGGTGATTACCACCCACATGTCGCCCGACGGAGACGCGATGGGCAGTGCGCTGGCGATGTACCATTGGCTGCGTTGCCGCCGTCCCGACTTGCAGTCGCTGACGGTCGTCTTCCCCACGGCAGCACCCGATTTCCTAATGTGGCTGCCCGAGGCGGACAAGTGTTTGGTGCACGACCGGCAGCGGGAAGAGGCGGAGCAGCGCGTGGCGAATGCGGACTTGATTATCTGCACCGACTTCAACGAGCCGAAGCGCGTGGGCGCACTGGCTCCGGCGCTACTCAAAGCGACTTGCAAAAAAGTCCTCATTGACCACCACCTGCACCCGTCCGATTTCGCGGACGTGGTAGTGTCCGTCCCCGAAGCGCCTGCCACCTGCCAGTTGGTCTATGAACTCATCACAGCAGAGGAACAAACTCCCTCCCTTTTCGGGGCCCCCGCAAGCGACGCGCAGCGGGGTGATTTTAGGGAGGGCTGGGGTGGGTCCTCTATCCCCACCTGCATCTACACCGGTCTGATGACCGATACAGGCAATTTCTCCTACAACTCCCGCAACCCCGAACTCTATCGGATTGTGGCAAGGCTGATAGAGTGGGGAGTGGATAAGGACGCTATTTACAACAATGTCTTCAACCAGTACTCCGTGGACCGTATGCGACTGGTGGGCTACTGCTTGAACCAGAAGATGCGCGTCTTCCCTGACTACCACATGGCGCTTATCTACCTGAGCCGCAAGGAGTTATACAAGTACAACTTCCTGTCGGGCGACGCCGAGGGTATCGTGAATATGCCGCTGCAGAGCAAGGGCATCTACTACTCTTGCTTCATGCGTGAGGACAAGGCATCGCCCGAGGAGCAGGCGGCGCACGGAGGTTGCAAGACCAAGGTGAAGATTTCGTTGCGCTCGCAGGGCAACCGACCGGTGAATATCCTTGCCGCCGAACTCTTCAACGGCGGCGGACACGCCAACGCCAGCGGCGGCGAGTACTACGGTCCCCTCTCCTCCGCCGTCCACCGCTACCTCTCCGGCTACACCCAGTTCTTCAAGAAAGACTAAATAACGTGAGTTCGATATAAGTGAACGAATGTAATAAGTCTTTCATCCTTGTTATCTTTCATCCAAAACAGACGAATGTAGCTCTAACTCCCCCGCCTCTCCTGAAAGGAGGGGAGGGGGTCAGGGGGCGGGATGGTACGTTCGGCACTACAGCCGCAAAGGGGGATAAAGGATAAAAGACTTAATAGTCTCAGTTTTTGAATGTTATAGTGCGGCTGAATGCCGAGTCCTCCTCCCCTCCCCCCCCCTAAGAGGGAGGCGGGGGAGTTGCAAAGCATACTAAATAACATGAGTTCGATATAAGATTTTTAGTCGTCCGAAAAATCGGTCATTGTCAGGGTGCGCAGGCATCCCTGTCTGCTTCTAAAAAGTCTCCCTTTCCGAGGTTCCCGAAAAATCTTTGATTTTGAGAGACTTAGAGGGTCTTTTTCCAAAAACAAACGAGGCTGCCAAACTCAACCGGTTAGACAGCCTCGTTGTCGCTTGCAGAATGGTCCGCTTATTGAATCTTATTGAATCTTCTCGCCTAAGACAGTGTACACCTCATCTCCGCGAATAATCAGCACTTGCCCGTTGCGAACGACTTTGCGCAAGCCGTTTTCCTCATCGGCAGAGACGTTGAGGTTACCCGTCGGCGCATCGTACTCTGCCATGTTGAAGAACTCGCTCCAGTATTGGTCTGCCTGATAGCGTTCCATCGTGCCGCGCGGTACGAAGACAGGCGTTGCACGGTCCACATCCTCGAAGGTCTTTGCCTCGATGGTCGGCGGCACAAGGGCATTGACGTACATCGTGCTCAGTTTGCGGCAACCCGCAAAACCATTGTCAGCAATCTTATTCATGGTAGAAGGGATGGTCAGTTCGTTGAGGTAGGTGCAATCAAAGAATGCAGCCAGACCTACCTCCTCCACGCCCTCGGGCAGAGTCAGATTGCGCAGACTATGGCAGTTGTAAAACGCCCAATCACCAATGCTCTTCACATTGTTGCCTGCGAAGGTAACACTTGTCATGGAGCGGCAGTCTTCAAAAGCCCCGGCACCGATATACGTTACTCCGGCAGGGATTGTGATTTCCTTGAGATAACGCAGATCTACGAATGCCAAATCCATTATCTCTGTCAGCACAGTAGGTAAGTAAAGGGTACGTGTAGCAGGAATTCCCTCCACCCCATCAACAATAGTATAAAAGAACCCTTCCGTACTGGTATTATCTGCATTGGTCAAATCAATATATTGTATGCTTTCTAATCCTTCGCCTGCCAAACCGTTGGAGATGATAAGTGTATCTGCATAATAGTAACCGCCCAAGTCTATATTGCCGCGGAAGTATTGCAGATTCCTACAGCCGGACAAAGGTCTATTATAATCCCCAACCTTAATGTTGTTTCCTTGGTATTCGAAATGCAGCAGTTTGTCATTGTTAGCAAAGGCTTGTCTGCCTACCCATTCCACGCTGGCAGGGAGGATTACCGTGGTGAGCGGCTGTTCATAGAATGCCTCGGCACTAATCGTTGTGATACCCTCGGGCAGAGATAAGGATGTGATTTGCATATCGCTATACAATTTCCATGTGGGATAGTGGTACAAATCCATCGCACCTGTACCCGTGATTATGAGTTCACCTTCGTACCAACTCCAATAGAGGTTAGCACCACATTTACCACCGAAATCTCCGGCGGCAAAACGAGCGTATAGCGTCGTATCAGAAGACAAGTAGATGTCGCGCGTAGCGTATCCGTTGCCGTCTGACCACTCTACAAAGTGGTATCCGCTGTTGGGGGTTGCCGTGATGGTTATGACATCACCTGTCATGTAGTTACCACTTCCATCCGCAGCACCCATGCCCGTTGAGTTGCTATGTACACCTACCACGACCGTTACAGGGAATTTTTGTGCAAAGGAAGCCACGATGGTGGTATCACTATTGAGAAGGATGTCGCGGCAAGGATCGCTTACACCATCGCTCCAACCTATGAAATAGTAACCGTCATTTGGAGTCGCACAAATGGAACCTGTCCATTCTCCGTTGCTGTTGCAGTCGATAACGGAGACTTCTATGTTTCCGATAGGTTCGGCATCATTGTTCGTTAATTGACCACCTTCGCCCGCAGAGATGTTTACTTGGTAGGTGGGAACATCAAAGCGCGAGGTGATAACGGTGTCTGAGGTGATGGTGATAGCGCGTTCTATGTCGGTAACGCCATCGCTCCACCCGAGCCATTCTCCGCAGTCCATATTATCCTCATAGAAGTAAACCGGCCAGTCTTCAAGTGCCATTATGTTTACTTCCGAATCGTAGAACCAAAATTGACGTATCCTATCATCAACATATTGATAATAAGAGCCTCGGATGTAACTTCCTTGCAGGGTTACGGAATAGTGCTTTATTTCCTTAAATAGAGCTACAATAGTGGTGTCTTTATTGATATAAAAATAACGGCATTGGTTGCCCACACCATCGCTCCAACCGGCGAAATAGTAGCCGTCATCGGGGATGGCACAAATATAATCTATCCTTTCTGATTCGCCGTCGCAGTCGGTAAGGGTGGTTTCTAAGTTGCCGATAGAATCACCATAGTAGTTAGTTAAGTAACCATGTTCGCCTGCGGCGATACTTACATGATAGATGGGAGCATCAAAGAGCGAGGTGATAACGGTGTCGGAAATAATGGTGATAATGCGTTCCATGTCGGTAACGCCATCGCTCCAGCCAAGCCATGTGCCGCAATCTGCATATTCTTGGAAAGAAATAGCGTTTCCGTCTTTGACGGTCATGTTTATGGTAGCACCATGGAAAGTCTCATAATCGCTGTTTCCCCAATCATCTGTAAAATTACGTGAACAATAGATATCGATACCTTTCAGAGTAACAGCGTGTGTCTTTTGTTTTCTGACCTCCGTTAAATAGCATCCGGCTGCCAGTTCATAAATGCCTTGTGCTGCATAGTAGGACAATACGCCTTTGGCGATAATCGTATCACCGGCAGTAAATAGAGCCCTCAATTCATCCGAAGAAGTAAATGGCTTGCCACCCATGTTCAGCATTCTGTAAAACTCAAAAGTTTGATTTCCAGCTTCTAAATATATTGCTGCATTTCCATAGGATTCAATACCACTTACATTGATATTCTTCACAATTCCTATCACATATACGCTATCTTTGTAGGAAAGCCCCGTGTTAATGAGTGCTATTGCTTCTTCAATCGTATAAGGATTATCTTGGGTATTGGCAATAGATGGTATTTTCTCAAAGTTAGCAACAATAGTGGTGTCTTGTGTGATGGTAAAGTTGCGGCATTGTTCTGTATTGCCATCGCTCCAGCCTGTGAAATAATAGTCGTCATCGGGGAGGGCACAAATGTTGTTTATTTTTTCACCGTTGTCTTCACAGTCGGTAAGGGTGGTATCTATGTTGCCGATAGGCTCATAATAGTAGTCAATTAATAGACCATGTTCCCCTGCGGAGATGCTCACTTGGTAGGTAGTAATATCAAACAGGGAGGTAATCACGGTGTCGGAGGTGATGGTGATAGTACGAACTATAATAAAAAGTTGTCTAAAAAAGTGTTTTTTATGCCAAAACAGG
>JBJECJ010000074.1:0-8538 GCA_051870955.1 Paludibacteraceae bacterium
TAGAATGAACATGATTTTCTCTTAATCAACACAGGCTTTTACTGGTGAGCCATAATGAGCCGACGATAAGCCGACAATTACGGCAAAAGGACGGCAAAAGGACGGCAAAAAGACGGCAAAAAGAGCCAAGACAAAGCGGAGGACAACGAAAGTTCTCGCTATATAAAACTAACTTATTAATAACAAAAAAACAAATGAAAAAGATTCAGTTAGCACTTATGTGCGCAGTAGTGGCAGTGCTTTTTGCCTGCAAACCCAATGGTGTCAGCGTGAAGGACATGGACGCTACCAAGTTAGACAACACCACCGCCAAATGTTGGGGATATACGCTCATCTATTCCGATGGGAAAACCACTGACGGCTATATGTGGGGCACGGAGCAGCATGTGGTAAAGTACTTGCAAATCATCATCAAGAGCGCATCATCGACCATCGCCAACGAGCCTCAGGACATCACCTATTGGGCTGACGGCACCAAGGACGAGCAGTCCTGCATGGATAAGAATATGTAAGCCCGCAGCAAGACCGTCTTCTTAGACTGTCCGACCGCTAACGCTGCAAGACCGCTCACTTCGTTCAGCGAAGCGGTCGGACAACAAAGCACTCATAATTCTTAATTCGTAATTCTTAATTAAAAATGCGTTCCCGTTTCCTCATCTTAACTCTTTTGCTCTGCACGCTATGCGCCTGCAACACTCCGCGAACCGATGACCAAACAGCCCCGTGCTGCCAACTGCCCGAGGGCTTTGTACTGCTAACCGACATCGTCCCCGACGCCGTCTTGGAGATTCGCTACTACTCCACCTACAACTTCGTGGGCACGCGCATAGACGGCTACGAAGCCCCCGTGGCTATCCTCACCCGCGAGGCGGCGGAGGCACTCAAGCAGGCGAGCGACGACCTGAACCGACAGGGCTATCGTATCAAGATTTACGACACCTACCGCCCGCAGACGGCGGTCAACCACTTCATCCGCTGGGCGGAGCAGTTGGACGACACGCTGACCAAGGCGGCGTTCTACCCCGAGGTGGATAAGTCCGTACTCTTCGACGAAGGCTATATCTGCGCCCGCTCGGGGCATAGCCGCGGCTCCACTATCGACCTCACGCTGATAGACATCCGCTCGGGCAAAGAGGTGGATATGGGCGGCGTGTTCGACTATTTCGGCGAACTCTCCCATCCCGACTACGAGGACATCACTCCCGCACAGAAAGCCAACCGCCTTATCCTGTGCGATGCCATGCTCCGCCACGGCTTCCTCCCGCTCGACACCGAGTGGTGGCACTTCACCCTCAGCAACGAACCCTATCCCGACACTTACTTCGACTTCCCAGTCAGGATATACTGACCCTTTTCCTTGCACTATAACGATACAAGCACAAGAGCAGACCTCCCGGGGGTGCTCTTGTGGTTGCGTGCAAATCTTCTATAAATCAGCGTCTTGAAGCCAACGAGAGGCTATTTACTGACTATTGTTTGTATTAGAACAGGGTGTAAAAAATGACGCAACGGCGTAGAAAAAATGTCGGTTTTGGCGTTAAAATCGACAAAAATACGGAAAAATACGTGTTTTTGCAAAGTACAATTTGCAGAAACAAAAAAAATATAGTAATTTTGCACCGTCTTTGTAGAAGAGCCCCTTGCGCAGCATAGAGCGTCAGACAGGACATAAAGAGGACTTTTGCTGACGTCAGAATATCCGTAATCTGCTCTGCTTTACTTAACCTCGAAAAAGATAATACAAAAACACTATACTTTCATGAATCAATTTACTACTCTGAAGAAGGTATTGACATCTCTCCTGTTGAGTGTGTCGTGCCTTGTTGCGTATGCGCAGCAGACGGTGAGCGGTACCGTTATTGACGATGCCGGTGAACCGCTGATTGGCGTGAGCATACAGGTGAAGGGTACCACCACGGGTTCGATTACGGACTTTGACGGTAACTTCACCTTGGACAACGTCGCTTCGAGCGATGTGCTTGTGTTCTCTTATGTAGGCTATGCCCCCAAGGAGATTACCGTAGGCAATCAAAAGGTGCTCAAAGTAACCCTTTCGGAGGACACCGAAGTCCTCGACGAAGTAGTCGTAGTCGGCTATGGTCAGATGAAGAAATCCGACTTGACAGGTTCTGTATCATCCGTCAGCAGCGATGCTATCACCTCGCGTGGTACCACGGGTGTGCTTGAGGCATTGCAAGGCTCTGTTGCCGGTGTCAGCATTACCCAATCTACGGGTCGTGTCGGCGGCGGGTTTGATGTGGAGATTCGTGGTAAGTCCTCCACCAACTCCGATACCAAGCCTATCTACGTGGTGGATGGTATCATCTGCGACGATATCGACTGGCTCAACCCGCAGGATATTGAGCGTATAGACATCTTGAAAGACGCATCCAGTACTGCCATATATGGTTCGCGCGCGACGGCAGGCGTTGTGCAAGTCAGCACGAAGTCGGGCAGCAGCCAAGGCAGAAAAGAGACCAAGCCGTCTATCAGTTATGATGGTTATGTAGGATGGGTAAACCCCGTGCGTATGGATAACTTCATGAGCCCCGAGGAGTTTTATCAGTATCGTTTCTTGAAGTTTATGACGTATGCCGGCGGCGTTTCCACCGCACAGAGCGGACATCCTACCTATCAAATGGCTACCTACGGACAGATGGCACTGCTCACCGAGGAGAACGGTGGCGTATCTGTTCTCAAACAGTCGATGCAGGAGGGTAATGTAACCGATTGGGCAAAACTCGTTACCAATAATGCTTTCCAACACAACCACTATGTTGCGGTCAACGGTTCGGGTGAGCATGTGGCATACCATTTCGGCGCAGGTTACAACAGCGATGAGGGTATCTCCGGCGATAAGCAGCAACGTATCAACTTGAAAGCCTCTATCGATGCTACTATCAACAAGTATTTCAAGGCAGGCGTTAACTTCAACTTGTCTTACATGGACAACGACTATGTGAACGACCGCGCTGTGCAATACGGTTTCCGTATGAACCCCTTCATGCGTCC
Organism: Paludibacteraceae bacterium; assembly: GCA_051870955.1. GTDB lineage: Bacteria > Bacteroidota > Bacteroidia > Bacteroidales > Paludibacteraceae > Colicola. The sequence continues at coordinate 3,013 of JBJECJ010000074.1, forward strand.
TTACGATGCTAATGGTGAACTGAACGAGAAACCCGGTAACTATGCTGCAATGGGCTCTTATAGCGCTTACCAGTTCTCTGACCAAATCAGCCCGCTGCTCTACATCAAAAACCAAACGAAGCAGCAGGAGTCTTGGCGTGCACTGGGAAATATCTATTTGCAAATTGACCCTGTGAAAGGTTTGTCTATCAAGTCCTTGTTCGCACCCCACTTCTCCACCTCCCGCTTGGGACAGTTTGATGACGTGCTGGTGGACAACGAGACGAATATCGCTTCTACCACTGCTACCCGTTCGTGGCAGTATGCATGGGATAACACTATTACCTATGCCGAGACTTTCAACGAGAAGCATAGCCTGAACATCATGGGCTTGTTCTCGCTCACAGGCGGTAATGTCTATGCGCAGAAGACACAATACACAGGCGTTATGGACGGCACCTACTGGTACAACCTCGGCACGGGAACCTACGACGCAAGTACGGCGAACAGTTACACCAACTACTACGAGCATTCTATGGCGTCTTTCGCACTCCGCGCTAATTATTCCTATGCAGGCAAGTATATGGTTACTGCTACCGTTCGTGCCGATGGCTCTTCCAAGTTCGCCAAAGGACACCAATGGGGATGGTTCCCCTCTGCAGCGTTGGCTTGGCGTATGTCCGAAGAGAGTTGGATGCAGGAAGCCACTTGGCTCACCAACTTGAAATGGCGTCTCTCTTATGGTGTTACGGGTAACAACTCGGGTATCGGTTACTATGACACTCAACAGACCGTTGCAGGTCCCGTCTATTATCCGTTTGGTTCTACTTATGCAAATGGTTTCTACCCGAATGCTATCGTTGACTCTGACCTAAGTTGGGAAACCAGTTACGAGTGGAATGCCGGTTTGGACTTTGGTTTCTTGCGCGACCGTATTACGGGAACCATCGACTACTACCATAAGACTTCCAAGGACTTGCTCTACCAAGTGCAACTGCCTTTGGAGGCAGGTGGCGGCACGCTGACCACCAACGTAGGTTCTGTGCTCAATACGGGTGTGGAGATTGGCTTGAAGACGGTCAACGTGGACTTGAACGGCTGGCGTTGGGAGACCTCATTTACCTTGGCACACAACCACAACGAGGTGCTCGAAATCAACGGTACCGGTGAGGATATGCCGAGCGGAGACTTGACAGGCGGTCTGTTCGTAGGACACTCTATCAACAATGTGTATGGCTATCAGTGGGATGGCTTGGTAACCGACCTTGACATCGTGGTTCCCGATAACCAAATCGCTCGCGACAAGGGCTTCACCCCGGGTGAGACCGTTAAGTCGTCCGACTACTACTATGCTTGCTACGGTTGGGTGGAAGGTTGCCCGATTATCAAGGATGAGGACGGCGATGGTAAGTTCACCGATGCGGATAAGAAAGTCTATTCTTCCGACCCGCTGATTACCGGTTCGTTGACCTCCACCTTGACCTACAAGGGCTTTGAGTTCGCCTTCACGCTCTATGGCAAGTACGGCAATACCGTTGCTTCCGAGTTCTACGGAGAGTACCTGAACTATTCCGACCGTGGTCGTCAGAAACTCGCAGTGGACTACTACATCCCTGCTGGAACGCTGATTGATTGCGACGGACTGAATGCAGACGGTACGTATATCAATCCTGTTTATCAAGAGACAACCCACTACGGTACCTATCCTTTCCCCAACAACGGTGGTTCGGGAGCAGGTTTGCAGAGTGCTGGTTCCTACTGGGTGGCAGACGACAACTCCAACGCTATCAGCAAGATTGTAGATGCAAGTTACTTGAAAGTGAAGAATATCACCTTGGCTTACAACTTCCAAAAGAAAGAGTTGGAGAAGATGCACTTGCAGAAACTGCGTCTCTACTGCACCCTCACCAACCCCTTGGTTGCCACTTCGTTCATGGGATTCGACCCCGAGTGGGCAAGTGCAAGCCTGAAAAACGATTCGCCCTCGACGCTCACCGTACAACTGGGTCTGGGTATCAAATTCTAATATATGTCTAACTTGCAATTAAAAGAAATCACAATGAAAACAACAAAATTGGTTATTGCTTCCTTGCTGGTTAGTGCATTGGCTCTCACCTCTTGCGAGAAGTATCTTGAACCTGAGAATAAAACCGCGGGCGGACAGACGGCAGAGAACTATTTCAATGGCGATGCCAACTCAATCTTGGTCTATGCCTACTCGCTCCTCAAACCTGTTATGACCGGCAATCAGACCATCTACTGCGATGGTACTGACCTCTATTCCCCCAGTCGTGGCAACTCGCCCTCGCAGTTCCAAGACTATTCGCTCACTCCCGAGCATAGCGATGTAGAGACGTTCTATAAGAACGCATACGCTTGTATCAACATGGCAAATGCGGCTATCTATTATGCAGGCGAGAACGGCCAGATAAAGGATGAGGCGGTCTTCGTGCGCTCATGGTGCTACTACCTGCTTTCTCAGCAGTTTGGTCGTGTGCCCTATATCACTACCTATGTGAATAGCGCCGAGCGCAACTATCCGCTCACCGAGTTAACGGATTTGTATGCCGGTTTGGCGGCTGATTTGGAGGCTGTGGTTGCAAGCGAGAACCTGAGCGCAGGACTCAACGTCGGACATGCTACCCAAGCCGCTGTGGCTGCGCTGCTGGCAAAGGTTTGCTTGGCTGCCGGCTGGGACTTAGACAATAAAGATTATTTCACAAAAGCGGCGCAGTGGGCAGAGAAAGCCCTTGAACTGAACGGCAACACCACGCTCTCCCTCACCTTCGAGGAACTGTGGTCGCCGATGCATGTCAACAACGCAGAAGAGATTTTCTCCGTACAGTATGAGCGTGCCGGATATCCAGGTGTGGAAGCCACGGGCGGACACGGCTTGCAGAACACCTTTGGTAACTACTACGGCGACTGCACCAGTACGGGTCTGAAATATGTCAATTCGGAGAAATGCCCTACCGTGAAAGCCAACATGATGTGGGAGAAAGGCGATTTGCGCTACGAGGGCACTTTCATGACTACTATCTACAACTACAAGGGTACATGGGGCACAGAAGGCTACTATGCGTACTACAATGCGGCAGACCTTAGCGCGATGCCCATTGCAGACAAGTATTTCCCCTACTACACCACCGTTGCCGAAGCGGAGGCATGGTTGGCTGAGCACAAAGACCAGTTCGTGCAGGGCGAGTGCGTGAACGCACCGAATGCGATTATCATGTCCGACCCCGCTATCGTGTTTACCTTCAATGCGGATGGTTCGGTAGCAGGACATACCAGCAAGGCGTACAACGAAAACTTGATAGGCAACACCATGCACTTCACTCCTGTGGTGAAGAAATGGGATGACCCTGAGAGCAAGCAGTTAGGTCTCTCTGCCGGTGTCCGCACCAACGACTACCGCGATGTAGTGGTTCTGCATGCCAGCGACACCTATCTGGATGCCGCAGAGGCTTACCTGATGATTGACAAGAAAGACGAAGCATTGAAGAAAGTGAATGCTGTGCGCGCACGTGCCGGATTGACAACTCCAATCACCTTTGAGTCTTATGTGCCTACATATACTGTTCCTTCGGGATTTGTAGAGCAAGAGATTGACCTTATCTTGGATGAGCGTGCTCGTGAGACCTATGCGGAGTTGCACCGCTGGATGGACTTGCGCCGCACCAAGCAGTTGGTTCGCTATAATGTGGCATTCAATCCCTATCTGCCTTCGGCCGCCAGTGTGAAGTGGTATCGTCCGATTCCGCAAGCCGAAATCAACTCCAATACTGCCCTCACCAACGAGAGCCAAAACGAAGGCTATTGATTTATTAACGCTTAAATGATTTAGAGAACAATGAAAGCAAAATTGTATATTGCCTTGGCACTGTTTGTAGGCTTGTTCGCTTCTTGTAATCAAAAGGAGGAGGTGCGCGTCTATCCCAACACGGCGAGCCAAGATATTGCAGGCACGTATTCCGGCACATGGACGCTTACCAACGATAAAGGCGAGTCGTCTGAGGTGAACGGGACAATAGTATTTGCAGCAACTGAACAGGCGTATGTGGCGAATATCACCGTAACCGCAGAAGGGTCTGCTGACCGCTCAGATGTGTGCAACGTATCGCATGCCAACGATGGGCTGGTGTTCTACAATAATGTAGGTACGTCTTTCGGTGCAAAGTTCAGTGGAGAGATTGACGAAAACGGAACTATCTTGATGAGTTACACTATCACCGAGACGCAGGGACGTTTCCAAGTAACGAATAGTTACAAGTTCTCTGGTGCTCGTAAATAACAACACACAGAGGAGAGCAGCCTGCTCTCCTCTCGTAAACAAAGTATATTTAACAATCATTATTAACTTAAAATTCAACAACAATGAAAAAGTTCTTCTTTTTTGCAGCAGCCTTAGTGGCTTCTGTATCAGTGAACGCTCAGTTCGCTAAGTTTGAGGGTACTACAATTAACGACACCGCAGCGGTTGCTAAAACAGCAGGTACCGTATTGGCAACTACCGATGCCTATGTAGCATCTATCGCTTTTGATGACACTTACAAGGCCGTAGTTCTTAAGCATGAAGGTTATGGCTGGTGGGAGATTGATGGTGAAAATCTCAACGCACCTGCTGATACTCTTGGTATGCAAGGTGCTACTAACCCTGTTGATGCTGATGGTAAAAATCCGGCTCTTGCTAGTACAGTAGTTGCCAAAGGTGCTGTCTTCCAAGTAGATGCTAAGGCTGATGGTTATCTCTACATCTTCCACAAGGCTTCTTCTAACAAGCAGTACATGGTAGAGGAGAATGCTATTCCTGTGGGATACCACTTCGGTATGGTTACCACCGATGTAGACGGCTATTTCGGAGAGAAAGGCTCTACCAAGGTTATTGAGTACACCATTGAGGGTAACACTGAATATGGTCAAATTACCGATGGTCGCAAGATTATGTTTGCAGAGGACTATGTAAAACAAGAGAACGATACCAACATTGGTACTGCTGTTTACAAACGTAACGGTCTTGGCGTGATTTCTGTTCCCTGCTACAAAGATTGTAAATATTGGTTCCACGCTACCGGCTCCAAGATGTCTGCTATCGGTGTTGCATACTATCCTGTTGACAAAGACGTTTATGTTGTAAATGAGGACGGTACTAAGGTTCTAATCTATACAGCTGCTCCTGCTCCGGAAGGCTTTGAGAACACCAATGCTAACGCTGTTAAGGCTACCAAGGTGATTGAGAACGGTCAGGTAGTTATCATCCGTGGTGATGTTCGCTACAACGCTCTTGGTACCGTTATTGAGTAATCCTTGCGTGTTAGATACTTTATCCGCTCTCGTGGAGGGTGGAGGACACAAAGAGGCCCTGAGCATATCAGGGTCTCTTTATTTGAGTATGTGAACGCGTTCACGCGTTCACACCAGTTCGGCAGAAAGTCTTGTTAGTGGTCAGATAACCGCGGGCGAGACGCCCACGTCCCCGGTGGTTAGGGGTTAGATAACCGCGGGCGAGACGCCCACGTCCCCAGTGGTTAGTGGTCAGATAACCGC
>JBJECJ010000075.1:0-41188 GCA_051870955.1 Paludibacteraceae bacterium
TGGGCTTCACCTCTCCGTCCTATTTCTCCAAGTGCTACCGCGAGTTCTTCGGCACTACCCCCGCCACAAGAGGGAAGTAATTAATCGTAGTTCTCGTAGGTGTCATTGTCTACGTAGATTACGAAAAGTACGATAAAGTACGAAAACTACGAAGTACATACGAATTACAACAAATGTTGCAGACAGTACAAGAAACATTGCATCGCGCGATGTTTCATTTATTTTTGACGCAAATGTGTTATATGTTGCAACATTTGTTATAGTCTGTATGCGAAAAATACACTACTTTTGCGGTCGAAAAACAGGATGGGAATAGAGTACTATCTATGCCCGAGAATGTTAAATAGAATTTCTAACACTTAAAATTTTAAAGTCATGAAAAAAGTATTCTTAATGCTTGCAACTGCTTTAATGAGTTGTGCAATGGTAACTGCCGAGACTATTTGGACTCCCGCAGAAGGTCAGACAGACACGATCGTAACTTGGGCAAAAACTTTCACCATTTCCAAGGAGTATTTTGCATCCTGCCAACAGGGAAACTTGTTGAAACTAACGTTGAATAATGCTACGGATGTGATAGAGTTGAAATCGAATGGTCAAAAATTACCGGGCAGTCGATTTAGCAACATTGCTGGAGCAGAATCGTATGAGTGCTTTATGACGCAAGCCATGTTGGATACCTGCAAATTGTATGGTATGGAACTTTGCGGGGCATCGTTTGGTATTACAAACATAGAGATATTGGATGGCAAAGCAGGCAACATGAAAATGGGCGAGACTATCTGGACGGGCTATTTCTGGGTGGATAATTGGAATACGCTTGAACTTTTCAAAGAGGCTTTGACTGCAGAAGATTTGAGCAAATACGCTTCTATGCGTATTTATCACGAAGGACCGGAGAATGGTTTTGTACTGAACTTGTTGGCAAATTGGGCTGAAGCCGGTGTTATTGCTAAAATAGGTCCGAATGCTCCGGCTGAAGATTATGCTTTGCAGTATAAGTCAGAGGGTGGTCAGAATTTCGTTGAATTAGATTTGACAAAGGTGAATCCGTTGACGGTTATCAACAATGTAAGTTCCGACCGCCTGAAGATTCAAGGTAATAAAGAAGCCCAGTCTGCCTTTAACATGACCGACATTGTGCTTGTACCGAAGCAGAATACGGCTACTTCTTATCAAAGCCAGGACAAAGTGTCTCCTTCGGTAGAAGGTATCTATGATTTGTTGGGTCGTCGTGTAGAGACGATAAATAGCAATGGGCTATATATTGTGAATGGTAAAAAAGTAATGGTTACCAATAAGTAATAGTCTTTGTAACAATCATTATCAATTTGTAACTTATGCAGTTGGCAAAGTTGGTTGTTAGTACCATGCTAACTGCATAAGTTATTAAAAACTCAAATTCTAATGCCGAAACATCGATTATTGGCCGTTGCCGCGTTAATAGTTTGCTCTATATTAACGTTGTGCGCAGAGGTTATGACCATTCAAGGCAATGTGTCGGATGAAGCCACTCGCGAACCGCTCATCGGCGTTTCCATATTGGAGCAGGGCACGCAAAACGGTACGGTTACCGACTTTGACGGTAACTTCGTGCTGGAGGTACAAGAAGGTGCGACTCTGTTAGTTAGTTATATTGGTTACAAGGATTTAGCCTTGCCTGCCCGCTCCAATATGGAAATTTCTATGAAGGAAAGCACCGAGCAACTGGAAGAGTTGGTCGTAACGGGCTATACTGCCCAACGCAAAGCGGACTTGACCGGTGCGGTGAGTGTGGTGAGCGTGGGAGACCTCAAAAAGCAGAATGAGAACAACCCGATGAAAGCCATGCAGGGCAAGATTGCGGGTGTGAATATCTCTGCCGACGGTTCCCCGTCAGGAAGTGCCACCGTGCGTATTCGCGGTATCGGCACGCTCAACAACAACGACCCTCTCTACATTATTGACGGCGTGCCCACCAAAGGGGGTATGCACGAACTCAACGGCAACGACATTGAGTCTATTCAAGTGCTGAAAGACGCAGCCTCCGCTTCCATTTATGGTTCCCGCGCGGCTAATGGTGTTATCATCATTACCACCAAGAAAGGGCAAGAGGGCAAGGTGAAAGTTACCTTCGATGCCAGTGTTACGGCGAGCCAATACGTAAATCGTATGTCCGTGCTCAACAGCGAGCAGTTCGGACAATGTTTGTGGCAGGCGTATGTGAATGACGGGCTTGACCCGAACACCAACGGCTTGGGCTATGCCTACCAATGGGGCTATGATGCCAACGGCTACCCCGTGCTGAAAGGCATGCAGATGCGCAAGTACTTGGACGACGCAGGCACTACACCCGCTGCCGACACCGATTGGTTCGACCAAATCACGCGCACCGGTATCGTGCAGCAATACAACCTCTCGGTGAGCCAAGGCGGAAAACACGGGCGCAGTTTCTTCTCCGTGGACTATTACAAGAACATGGGTGTTATCAAAGAGTCGGATTTCGACCGTTTCTCCGCCCGTGCCAACTCCGACTACTCTTTCCTCAACGACAGGGTAAGTATCGGCGAGAACTTCACCTTGTCGCGCACCTCGGAGGTGCAGGCTCCCGATGGTATCTTGCAGAATGCCTTGCAGTTCAATCCCTCTTTGCCTGTCTATACCAAAGATGGTGAATACGCAGGTCCCGTGGGAGGCTATCCCGATAGAGAGAACCCCGTGGCGCGTTTGGAGCGCAATGCAGACAACCGTTATACCTATTGGCGCTTGTTCGGAAATGCCTTTGTGGATGTGGAGGCATACAAGGGGCTGCATATCCGCACGACTGCCGGTATTGATTATTCGCAGAAGAAGCAGCGTATCTTTACATATCCCGTTACGGAAGGCAATGTGGCTACCGAGACCAATGCGGTGGAGGCAAAGCAGGAGCACTGGATGCGCTGGATGTGGAATGCCGTGGCAACCTATAACTTCGATGTGAAGAAACACCGCGGCGATGTGATGGTCGGCGTGGAGTTGAACCGCGAGCAGTCGGAGTATTTCTCGGGCTACAAACAGGACTATATCCTGCTCACGCCCGATTATATGTGGCCTGATGCAGGTACGGGCAAGGCGCAAGCCTACGGTTCGGCGGAGGGTTACTCGCTGTTGTCCTATTTCGCCAAGGCCAATTACTCTTACGACAATCGCTATATGGCATCGCTCACGGTGCGCCGCGATGGTTCCAGCCGTTTTGGTAAGAACAACCAGTTTGCCACTTTCCCCGCCGTCTCGCTGGGATGGCGATTGAGCGAGGAGCGGTGGATGCAGAGTGCAAAGCGTGTGCTCGACGACTTGAAGATTCGTGTCTCGTGGGGACAGACGGGTAACCAGGAGATTTCCAACTTGGCGCGTTACACTATCTATGTCAGCGGCTACGGCGTGAACGAGAGTGGCGGGCAGAGTTATGGTACGGGCTACGACATAGCCGGTACCAACGGCGGTGCCACCTTGCCTTCCGGCATGAAACGCACGCAAATAGGCAATGATGACCTCAAGTGGGAGACCACCACGCAGACCAATGCCGGTATCGATTTCTCGCTCTGGGGGCAGAAGTTGTACGGCAGTTTCGATTGGTTCTACAAGAATACGGATGATATATTGCTCTACATGGCAGGCATAGCCGCCATGGGTGAGGGTGCAAGCCAATGGGTGAATGCCGGCTCCATGCGCAATATCGGTGAGGAACTGATGTTGGGTACCAAGGGCGAGACCAACGGCTTCCGCTGGGATATCAACGCCAACCTGTCGCACTACGACAATATGATTACCAAGTTGCCGGAGACGGTGGCAGCCAATGGTACATTTGGCGGCAATGGCGTGAAATCGGTAGTGGGGCACCCGATGGGGGCGCAGGTAGGTTATGTGGCGGAAGGTATCTTCCGTTCGCAGGACGATATCGACAACCATGCCGAGCAGACGGGGGCAGGATTGGGACGCATCATGTGGAAAGACCTGAACGGCGACGGCAAGATTACGGAGGCAGACCAAGACTGGATTTACAACCCTGTGCCGGCTATCTCCTATGGTTTGAACATTTATTTGGAGTATTTCGGATTTGACCTCACCCTTTTCTTCCAAGGAGTGCAGGGGGTGGATATCATATCCGACTTGAAGAAAGAGACCGACCTGTGGTCAGGTCTGAATATCAGCAACCTGAACAAGGGTACGCGCCTGTTGGACGCGTGGAGTCCTGCTAATCCCGACTCGGATATTCCTGCGCTGTCCATTGCCGATAACAACAACGAAAAGCGCGTGTCCTCCTATTGGGTGGAAGATGGCAGTTACCTCAAACTGAAGAATATCCAGTTGGGTTACAACCTGCCGGAGAAAGCCTTGCAGAAACTGCATATGGAGCGTTGGCGTTTCTTCGTATCGGCGCAGAACGTGTTCACTATCCATTCCCGTTCGTTTACCGGCGTTGACCCCGAGAATCCGAACTACGGTTACCCCAATGCCCTGAATATCACAGTCGGAACTTCCTTGAATTTCTAACCATTGACCACTAACCACTTAACCGATATGAAACGTATCTCTATTTCCATCCTGCTATTTCTGGTCGTATTCCTGAATAGTTGCGATTTCCTCAATAGTCAAATGCCGCAAGGCACGCTGTCCGATGCGCAGGTGAATGACCCCGAGCGCATAGACGAGTTGGTCATCTCCGCCTATGCCATTTTTATGTCGGCGGAAGACATCAACTCCTCTTTCTCCATGTGGAATTTCGACGTTCGATCCGACGATGCCTACAAGGGGGGCAACGGCACCTCCGATGGCGACGTGTTCCACCAGTTGGAGATACAGCAGGGGGTGCTGACCACCAACTGGAACATCTCCGATATGTGGGTACGCCTCTATAATTGTATCTCGCGTGTGAATACCGCTATCGCGGTGTTAGAGCCTATGGATAGCACCTACACGCTGCGTGACACACGCCTTGCCGAGATGTATTTCCTGCGTGCGTACGGGCATTTCCTGCTCAAACGCTTGTACAAGAACATCCCGTTTGTGGTGGAAGCGAACCTGTCTCCCGATGAATACAACGCGCTGAGCAACACCACCTACACCAACGACGAAGGGTGGGGACTGATCATTCGCGATTTGGAGTATGCTTTTGCCCATTTGCCGGAGACTCAGCCCGAGGTGGGCAGGGCGAATAAAGCCGCTGCTGCCGCTTTCCTCACCAAAGTGTATCTCTACAAGGCATATCGTCAGGACGACCCCATGTCGCACGCCGTCACGGGTATAGACAAAGACGACCTCAAGAAAGTGCTCTATTATTCCGATGAACAATGGTATGCAGGCTATGGTTTGGAGCCCGACTACCACAACAATTTCCGTCCGGAGCCTCAGTATGAGAACGGAGTGGAGAGTATCTGGGCTATTCAATACTCAATGAACGACGGTACCACCTACGGCAATCTCAATTGGAGTTACGGACTCTGCGTCCCCAATATCCCCGGGGTTACCGATGGCGGTTGCGACTTCTACAAGCCCAGCCAAAACTTGGTGAATGCCTACCGTACCACCGCCGCCGGCTTGCCCGCTGCGCTAACGGGAGACGCCGGCAATGCCGACTACGATATGACCACCGACTATGCCGACCCGCGTCTCTTCCTTACGGTGGGCATGCCGGGCTTGCCTTACGAGTTCAACCCGCGTTACATGATGGCAAAGACTTCCGTATGGAGCCGCTCCAATGGTTTGTATGGCTACAATATCTCGCTCAAGCACAATGTTGACCCCGACACGGAGTACTTGATAAAAGGCTCATGGTGGGGCAGTCCGATGAATCGTATCGTGTTCCGTTATGCCGATGTGTTGCTGGAGCGTGCGGAGGCGTTGGTGCAACTGAACGAAGGCGGTACCGCCGAGGCTGTCTCTTTGGTCAACCGCCTGCGCTCGCGTGCTTTGCAGAGCCGCTCGACGGGCATTATCGCAGACTATGAAACGGAATATGGGGTGAAGATGAGTGTGGGGCAATACACAGGCACTTACAGCCAAGAGGAGGCGCTGGCGATTGTCAAGACCGAACGCCGTTTGGAGATGGGTATGGAGTCTGAGCGTTTCTTCGACCTCGTGCGGTGGGGAGAGGCGGACGCTACGCTCAACCGCTACTACGCCACGGAGGCTGCCAACTGCGCCATCTACGCCGATGCACACTTCACCAAAAACAAAGACGAGTATCTGCCTATACCCTATTCGCAGATTGCTGCCTCCAACGGACACTATACGCAAAACATAGGCGGATGGTAATACGCAACAGAAAGCAATAAAGAGTTAGCGATTAGTTAGTGATTCCTATATCTGAAAACCAAGAAAAATATGAGAAAGAATATCATTTATTGTATGCTATCAATAGCCTGCCTGGCTTCGCTCCTGCTTTGCACGGGGTGCCAAGGGCATACTTTGGGCAATCTGGACATTGACGGCGAGTGCCTGATAGAGGCGCTGGAACTGGACGGACAATATACGGGCACGATAGATGTTTCCGCTCGTACGGTAACGGTGTATGTACCGGACGGCTATGCGGTTGATGCCATGGTGCTTTCACGACTGTCTGTCAGCGCAGGGGCGACGGCAAATGTGTGCGTGGGAGATACCCTCAACTTACTCACCAGTCGGGCTATCGTGCTCACCGACGGGGATGTCTATTTGGAATGGACGCTTAGAGTGCGTTTCGCAAAAGCGCAGATTACCTCTTTCGTGCTAAATAGTCAATATGTGGGTGGCATTAACCAAGAAGAAAAGACCATACGCGTCTATGTGCCCTCGTCGGAGGATATTACCGCGATGACGCCCACAGTCAAGGTGTCGGAAGGGGCTGTGGTTACACCTGAGAGCGGCGTGCCGATGGATTTCTCGACACCTGTTGCCTACACGGTATCCAATCAAACACTCACGAATGTCTATACCGTATATGTGGATAAGATGGACGCTCCCGCCGCATTGTTTGTGGGTACGGCAGCCACGATAGAGCAGTTGCTGCCCGAGGAGCGGCGTGCTTGCGACTGGATGCTCTCCGAGGTACAGCAGGCGCAGTATTGCTCCCTGACGGATTTCGCGAACGGCAAGGTGGATGTATCCGAGTGCAAGGTCATTTGGTGGCACTTCCACCGCGATGGCGGCGTAGACGGGAAGGCGGCTTTCGAGAGTGCCGCACCCGAAGCCGTAGCGGCGGTGGCTGCTTTCCAGCGATTCATAGACAACGGCGGAGCACTGCTCCTCTCGCGCTATGCCACCTATTTGCCGGGCTACCTCAGTCTCAACGGCAACACGCCCACAGACCGCTTCCCCAACAACTGCTGGGGTGGTAACGAAGACAGCCCCGAGACCACCAACGAACCGTGGAGTTTCTTTGCCGTGGACGCTAATCACCCGCTCTTTGCCGACTTGGCTGCAGGTACTGATCCTTCCACTATCTACACTTGCGACGCGGGCTACCGTATCACCAATTCCACCGCCCAGTGGCATATTGGCGACGATTGGGGAGGTTATCCCACGCTTGCCGACTTCGAGCAACTCACCCAAGCCGGAACAATTGCCCAAGGAGGCGATGGAGCCGTGGTCGTCTGGGAGTTTGCGCACACTGCTGACCGACCCGCCGTCCTCTGCATAGGCACAGGCTGTTACGACTGGTATTCCATTGACGGAGTCTATGCCGGTTACCATAGCAACATTGACCAAATAACCTTGAATGCCATTAACTACCTGACTACTAACCACTAACCATTGACCACTTATGAAACGCTCACTATTTTTAACCAATCTTCATTCTTTTGTAGGGGGAGTAGGGGCGGGACTTCTCCTGTGCTGCATTCTTTCTTCTTGCAGCGAGCAGAATGCTGCCATTGTGCCCGAACGCGATTGGGAGCATACCACCTACCTCTTTGCTTCCTCCGATGAGCCGATTTCGAATACATATTATCGTCCCTATGCAGGCTATGTGGGCGATGTGATGCCCGTCTATGACCCTGTGGGCAAGACTTTCAAAATAGGCTACTTGCAGGATTTCCGTCCCAATCCCGTGGGCACATACCACCCCATTTGGGGCGTGGAGACGACCGACGCGGCGCACTACACTTCGTTGGACGAGCTTATCCCCTGCGGGGGTATCAACGAGCAGGATGCCGCTTTGGGTACGGGCTGTTTCGTCTATAACGAGGAGCAGGGACTGTACTATTGTTTCTACACGGGGCATTGCTACGAACTGTTGCAGGCCGAGGATAGCCGCGAGGTAGTACAGATGGCTGTTTCCTCCGATTTCAAGACATGGACAAAGAGCCGCACCTTCCTCTTGCGCGGGCGCGACTACGGCTATTCGTCCAACGACTTCCGAGACCCCTGCATATTCCGTACCGATGACGGCATATACCATATGCTGGTCTCCACTACCGCCAATGGCAAAGGCGTGTTGGCGGAGTTCACTTCTACTGACATGACCGAATGGACCCACCAAGGAGTCTTTATGACGATGATGTGGGACCGTTTCTACGAATGTCCCGATGTGTTCCAAATGGGCGACTGGTGGTATCTCGTCTATAGCGAGATACATGCAGCCGTGCGTCGTGTGCAGTATTTCAAAGGGCGTACCCTTGATGAGTTGAAGGCAACCACGAAAGACGATGCAGGCATTTGGCCTGACGACCACGAGGGATTCTTGGACAGTCGTGGTCTCTATGCGGGTAAGACGGCAAGCGACGGGCAGAACAGGTATCTCTGGGGGTGGTGCCCCACCCGTAGCGGGAAAGACAATACCAATGTGGGCGAGCAGGCTCCCGAGTGGGCAGGCAGCATGGTGGCACACCGTGTGGTGCAGCATTCCGACGGCTCGCTCTCGCTCGGCGAGGTGGATGCCATACGGCAGAAATACGACCAAGAGCGGAACACGGTGGTGATGCGCCGGCAAGGCGAGGTGTCTGAATCTGATGGTGTTTATACCCTGCAAGAGGGCAGCAACCTCCTTTTCAACCGCTTGGGTTACCACAACCATATCCGCCTTACGGTGAAGACTGCGGGAACCACGGATAAGTTTGCTGTCTCCCTTTGCCGCGGCACCTCTGCTGTATGCGAGGCAGACTCCGGCGTGTACTATTCCCTTGTGCTCAATCCTGAGAGCGAGACACGCCGCAAAATCAACTTCGAGCAAGAGGGAGAGGATGGTATGGGCTTTATTGCCAATATAGACGGCTATACCTTCCCCATACCCGCAGATAACACTTACCATATTGACATTTACACCGACAACTCCGTCTTGGTGATGTATGTGAACGATAATGTCTGCTACACCAATCGCGTCTATGGCATAGCCCGCAACTGCTGGAGCATAAACTGCTATTCGGGATCGCTTACTGTCTCCGACATTGTCTCTTATCAACAATAACTGAAAAGACCTTGCAATCATGAAAAGCGTAAAGAACTTTTTCGTAGCAGCCTGTCTGCTAATTAGCGCAGCCGTTTCGGCAGGAGAGGTGCAGTTTTCCCGTTCGGGTGTGCGCGACATGCTTATCCGTGTCAGCGGCGACGAGCGCTATCTGCTGATTCCCATTGAGGAAGCGGCACCCGAGTATCGCATGCAGGTGATTGAGAACGGGCGTATTGTCCGCACCAATATCCTGCGTTTGGCGGCGAAAGGTAAAGTGGATTACTTCGTGCCGATGGATTTGAGCGCGTTCCGTCGCGACCAACTCCTTCTTGCCGTACATGTGTGGAACCAACCCGATGGCGAGCGTCAGCGCGAACCGTCGCCCATGGACTACATAGCATGGAGCGAGATGACGCTGTCCGACACTTTCGATGCTGCCAACAGCGACCCCTACCGCCCCGAGTACCACCATACGCCGCTCTACGGGTGGATGAACGACCCCAACGGGATGTTCTACCGCGACGGCGTTTGGCACCTCTACTACCAGCACAACCCCTACTGCTCGCTGTGGCAGAACATGAGTTGGGGACATTCCACCTCCACCGACCTCATTCATTGGGAACACCAGCCGATGGCGTTGGAGCCTGATGTGATAGGTACTGTCTTTTCGGGTTCCGCCGTCATTGACCATGAGGGCACGGCAGGCTTTGGAAAAGGCGCCGTGGTGGCGATGTACACGGCGGCGGAGTTGATGGGGCAGTGCCAATCGCTCGCGTACAGCACCGACAACGGGCAGACTTTCACCAAGTACGGCGGTAATCCTATCATTACCGAGGCGATACCTGACTTCCGCGACCCGAATTTCTTCTGGAACGACGACACCGAGGAATGGAACCTCGTGATTGCTTGCGGACAAGAAATGCGCTTCTACGCCTCTGCCGATTTGAAGGACTGGCGCTATCTCTCCTCCTTCGGCAGCGACTACGGATGCCATTTGGGGGTATGGGAATGCCCCGACCTCTTCCCGCTCAAGGACGAACAGGGCAATACCTACTGGGTGCTTATTTGCAACATTAACCCCGGCGGACCTGCCGGCGGCTCGGCGGCGCAGTATTTTGTCGGACAGTGGGACGGACACACCTTCACCTGCAACCATACCGATACGCGCTGGATGGACTATGGCAAAGACCATTATGCCACCGTCTCTTTCAGCGATGCCCCCGACGGTCGCCGCACCATCCTCGGATGGATGAGCAACTGGCAGTATGCCAACCAGGTGCCTACCCGCCAGTTCCGCTCGGCGAACACTATCGCACGCGACCTCTTCCTCTACACCGTCAAGGGACAGCAGTACCTCGGTTCGCGTCCTGCGCCGGAGTATGACGGCAAGGGACTCGACCAAGTGGTGAAGATAAAGTCGCAATCGAAACCCACCGTGGTTACCCTCGGCAACGAGCAGGGCGAAGAGTTCCGGATTACCTACGACCCTAAGGCGATGACCCTGTCGGTTGACCGCTCCAAGAGCGGATTGGTGGATTTCTCTACCGATTTCCCCGTGACGGCTACTGCGCCCGTCTTGCGCAAACTCACCTCGCTGCGTATTTTCATAGACCGCTGCTCCGTAGAGGTGTTTGGCAACAACGGGGAGGTATGTCTGACCTCTCTGGTATTCCCGCAAAGTACATTAACTTTAAACAAATAATATCATGTCTTCTTCCAACAAATCTTCTATTGGCGCACTCGTAGTGGTGATGCTCTGCTTCTTCACGATGGGCTTTGTCGATTTGGTCGGCATTGCGAGTAACTATGTGCAGCAAGACCTCGGACTGACCGACTCGCAGGCGAACATCATGCCTTCGCTGGTCTTCTTCTGGTTCCTTATCTTCTCGGTGCCCACGGGCATGCTGATGAATAAAATTGGCAGAAAGCGCACCGTGTTGCTCTCTATCGTCGTTACGGTGCTGTCGCTTGTCCTGCCTATCTTCGGCAATTCCTATCCGTTGATGCTGATTGCGTTCTCGCTTTTGGGAATAGGCAATGCCCTCATGCAGACCTCGCTCAATCCGCTTGTGTCGAATATCGTAACGGGCAACCTGTCTGCCACACTCACCTTTGGTCAGTTCGTGAAGGCGATTGCGTCTTTCCTTGCTCCCTATATCGCCATGTGGGGTGCCACGCAGGTACTGCCCTCGGCGGGCTTGGGCTGGCGCGTGTTGTTCCCCGTTTATGCCGTTATCGGCGTGGTGGCTATCGTCTGCTTGTCGCTGACCACTATCCACGAAGAGCCCGTGGCAAAGGGGAGCAGCGTGACAGACTGTTTCCGACTGCTCGGCAAACCTTTTATCCTGCTTTGCTTCTTGAGTATCATGTGCCATGTGGGTATTGATGTCGGCACCAACACCACCGCACCCAAAATCCTTATCGAACGCCTCGGAATGTCGTTGGCGGAGGCGGGTTTTGCCACCTCGCTCTACTTCATTTTCCGTACTCTCGGCTGCCTGTCGGGTTCGGCTATCCTGCGCAAGGTGCCGGAGAAAGTGTTCTTCGCCGTTTCGGTTGGCATGATTATTGCCGCGATGATTATCCTTGCGGTGGCGGATGTGAAGTGGTTGCTCTATGTGGGTATTGCGCTGGTGGGATTTGGCAACTCCAATATCTTCTCCATTACCTTTGCGCAGGCGCTGCAACACGACCCCGACCACAAGAACGAGATTTCCGGCTTGATGATTATGGGGCTCTTCGGCGGCACGGTCTTCCCGCTCGCCATGGGCTTTATGTCCGACGCCATGGGCACTCTCGGTGCCGTCCTCGTGATGGGTGTAGGGGCGCTCTACCTCGCAGGTTTCACGCTGAAAATCAAAAAATAGTGGTCTGTGGTCAGAGCATGAGCACTCATAATTCTTAATTCTTAATTCACAATTATCATGCGATACATTATCGGTCTCGGTGAGGTGCTTTTCGACTGCCTCCCCACAGGGCGCAAGTTAGGTGGTGCGCCTGCAAACTTCGTCTTTCACGCTTCCCAGTTCTTTCCTGCCGGTCAGGACATACAAGGCTGCGCTATCTCTGCCATTGGCAAAGATGAGTTGGGCAAAGAGGTAACCGACACGCTGGACGGGGTGGGGTTGCACTATTGCCTGCCCGAGGTGGATTTCCCTACGGGTACGGTGCAGGTAACCCTCAACGAACAAGGTGTGCCGCAGTATGAGATTTGCTTGGGGGTGGCGTGGGACAATGTGCCGCTCACCGATGAAATCATGGCGGTAGCCGAGCAGGCGCGTGTTATCTGCTTCGGCTCGTTGGCACAACGCTCGGAGGCGAGCCGCAAGACCATACAGGCTATCCTCGGTGCCGCGCCCGCCGACTGCGTGAAGGTGTTTGACATTAACCTCCGCCAGCAGTGGTACAACCGCGAGGTGATTATCGATTCGCTCAACCGAAGCAACATACTGAAAATCAACGATGAGGAGTTGCAGATTGTGGCGCCGATGTTGCTTGGCGTGGAGACGGAGACTGACCACCTCATAGCCGAGGACAAAGAGATGACCTTGCGGGTGTGCCGTGCGCTGATTGAGTTGTACGACTTGCAGATGGTGATTCTCACCTGCGGCACTAACGGCTCCTATGTCATTACGCTCAGCGACTGCTCTTTCCTCCCCACACCGAAGGTGGAGGTTGCCGACACCGTCGGCGCGGGCGACAGTTTCACGGGCACTTTCGTGGCACAACTCCTGCTCGGACACCCTATCCCAGAGGCACACCGGAAAGCCGTGGCGGTCTCCGCCTTCGTCTGCACGCAGCACGGTCCCATGCCCATCCTGCCGGAGGAGTTGAAGGGGTAGGTATGACTTATTCTCGGCGGCGACGATGATTTTTTTTTCTCGGAGTTCTTGCATATTTCCGAAAAAAGCAGTACCTTTGCCCTCGAATAGCAAAGAAAGGAGGATATTATGAGTGCAGGACAGGTGGTTTATGCAAAGCCTGATTTGACAGGATTGAAAGAGAAAGTAGCCGGAAAGATTATCAAGATTCGTCAAAATCCTTTCTTGGGTACGGAGATTGCCATTGAGGATGCAGAAGGTCGCATCTTCTTTGGAGAAGAGCGTTTCTTTAGTGTTGAGTAGGGGATGTTTGCTATCAGTTTTGATATGGTAGTAGCCGATTTGAAGGCTAACTATGGAGAACCATATAACAATGCTTACTTCGAGATAAGCAATATCTTGGAGCAGTTCGGCTTCTATCGTGTACAAGGTAGTGTGTATATGACCAAAGAGGGCAATATGCTCAACCTGACGATGGCGATGAATGCGTTGAGAGACACTCCGTGGTTCAGAGATTCCGTGCGGGATATTCGTGCCTTCCGAGTGGAAGATTGGTCGGATTTTACCCGTTTTTTCAAGGATGTGCCGTTGGATAAATAGTTGATTCAATGCTATACAAAACGCGCTGCCGCTCATCTTTGTAGATGAGCGGCAGCGTTTTGTTATCTTATTGGCTCTACTTTTGCATTTTTTTTTCTCGGAGTTCTTGCATATTTCCGAAAAAAGCAGTACCTTTGCCATCGAAAATGGAAGAGCCGTATGTCATGCATAATAATATATTCTCTCTCTCTCTCTTCTCTCTCTCTCTCTCTCTCTCTCTCTCTCTCTCTACAAATAGTGGGATTGCGGGCATTTGGGAGGGGGTGCAATCTATCCATTGTGCGCCCGATTTCGGGGGCTGAGAAGAGCCTGAAAAAGAGCGTAAAGTCGTCTTTCTGCGAGAGCAGAAAGCGGCTTTTTTGTATGTATGTTGGTGCTGTAAATGTCCTGCAAGGAGCAGCGGAAGTAAAGAAAGGGGGCTTCCTATGGAGGTAAGCGAACGATTGCAGATGGAGGCGGAGGCATCCGGCGAAGGGCAAGTGCTGTTGCTCAAGGAGGGCACTTTTTGGAAAGCCTACGAACAGTCGGCATACACCCTACACCAAATGTTCGGCTTCAAGCCCTCGCTGAAATACATCAAAAAGGTAGCGCAGACGGTGGTGAGCGTGGGTTTCCCCTTGCAGAGCCTCGCGAAGTTCTTCCCGCAGACGGCGGGTGTGAAACCCGAGACGGAGGTGGTACGCATACGCCTCAAAGAGCCGACGAAGGACGACTTGGAGGCGTGGAAGATGGGGTTGCAATGCGAGGGGGAGACGGCATCGGATGAGATGTTGACTGCCCGATACGAGAACCTACCTATCTACAAAGCCGTGTATGACGTACTGATGAAGAGCCTCGCGGCGAGCCGGCACATGGCGAAAGACTACCGTTACACCCTCGGCGAAGACTTGAAAAAAGCCCTATTCCGCGTGCTCGTACTGGTCTATAAGGCGAACAAAGCGAAGGAGAAAACTGCAAGGGGCGCTTGCATAGAAGAGGCGGAGGAGAAGATGGTGGAGGTAAGGCTGCTATGTCGCATACTCAACGACTGCAAGCAGATGCCCAAGAACCTCTATGCACAGGTGGCTTTCGACCTCGTGCAGGTGGACAAGCACTTAGCCAACTGGCGCAAGTACAATCAGAAAGAACAAGTAACCTTAGACAATTATCAATTAACAATTAACAATTAACATTTTATGCCTATGAAGCGAAGTATTTTTATCTTTTTGTGGTTGGTAGCCCCGCTGTGTCTCGGGGTCATGGCGACCAACCTCGTGGTCAAGCCCCTTTCGGGGGCAGACTACCGCCGCGAGTTGGCGACTATCGGTAAGGTAGCCTATCACGGCGACTCGCTCTACCTCTACGACAGTTTCGGCACGCTGCTCTATCACGAGCAACTCACCAAGGTGCAGCGCCTCATCTACTCCGAAGGCGGCGACCCCACGACGGGCGTGGAGGACACCCAAGTCGACGCAGGCGCATCTGTGCGGGTGTTCCCTAACCCGACGAAAGAGACCCTTGTAGTAGAAGGCATGCTCGCCTCGGACGGGCAGGTGCGGCTCTACAACCAGCAGGGGCAGTTGGTGCAGTCGGCGGCTGTCGGCGAAGGGCGTACTACGCTGGATGTCAGCGGGTTGCCTGCAGGCAGTTACCTCCTTATTTGCGAGGGCGGGGTATTTAAGGTCATCAAGGAGTAACTGTCTTATGCAAGGGGAATATATGCTGCCCCAACGTATCAAAATGAAGTTATGTCGCCCCGTTGGGGCTTGCATAGAGGAGGTACCCATACATAGGGGTAAACCCCTATGCTAATCTATATCGCCCCGTTGGGGCTTGTATCTATACGGCAATGTGCATCTTGCGAATAAGTTAATCCCTCAAAAACACAGCCCCGAAGGGGCGACATAATCCGGCGTATGGTGCAACCCTATGTAAACGCGCCACCCACACCATGCCAGCCCCGAAGGGGCGACATAAATCAGCCTCCTGACCCATTGGGACGTAAAACGATACCTCAAAAGCAAGCCCCGAAGGGGCGATATAAACAAGCGTAGGGTGAAACCCTACGTAGAAAAATTCCTCTCAAAAATCAGCCCCGAAGGGGCGACATAACTCAATATCGAAATACAAATTATCAATCCAACAAAATCAAAATTAACCAAGTATGAAAAAACTATTTTTCTTCGCTGCCCTGTTGGCAGCCACCCTCAGCGCCACTGCGCAGCAGAACCAAGTGATTTGGCAAAACGGCAAAGTGATGTACGCAAATCCTATCCCGACCGTGGATAGCATTACCTTTGCCGCCGAGTTGGAATCTTCCGACACCCTCCACCTTATCCTCCCCCGCACGATTATCGTGCACGATACGGTGATAAAAGAAGTGATTGTAGAGGTGCACGATACCATCTACCAATGCCCTCCCGACGAGCCCGCAGCCCCCGATGCGCCACTGGCAGGCGTGTTCTCCGTATCGGCAGATAAGCAGGTGAAGTTCTCCAAAGGCAACCTGCAATATACCCAAAGCACCAATACATGGGCATTTGCAGACAATCAGTATGATATGTTAGGCACTGCCAATGTGGAAAACAGTGCCTTGGCAGACAAAATCGACCTCTTCGGTTGGAGCGGCAGCACAGCGACTGCTAAATGGGGCATCAGCACCTCTGATGACAGCAATGATTATTCCGGCGACTTTGCCGATTGGGGGCAGAATATCGGCGACGGCACCACATGGCGCACGCTGACCAACGATGAGTGGACTTACCTGCGCAGCACTCGTGCCAATGCAGCAAGTCTGATGGGTGTGGCACGTATCAACCTTGATGCGGAGGGAACAACCTATGCCAACGGACTTATCCTTTTGCCCGACACATGGACTTGCCCCGAGGATGTTACTTTCAATTCGGGTTTCTCAAGCGACTATAGCATACAAGCCTACGCCGATTACCAAACTTTTACCCTTGAACAGTGGGAAATGTTGGAGTCAGCAGGTGCCGTCTTCTTGCCTGCTTCGGGTGGCCGCGGCGGGTCGGGTATCTACGATGTGCAGCTCTACGGCTACTACTGGTCTGCTACGCCCTACGACTCGTACAACGCCTTCTACCTGAGCTTCCTCTCGGATGTAGCCGGCTGGCGCAACGACTATCGCTACTACGGGCAAGCCGTTCGTTTGGTTCAAGATTTATAAAAAATTAACCTTTGCTATGCGCATCCCGTAAGGGTGCGCATAGCAAGATAGCAAGGATGTTGTTTTTTCCTCGCCCCTCGATGGGGCGAGGAAAAAAGAGGCAACGGGAATGTCAATTATCGGCAGAGTTTCTCCAACGCCTCCCAGCGGATGACGGAGTCGTGGCCGTATTTCCAGATATTGCGGCGGACGTGGTCGATGGGGAGGGTCTCTCCCAAGTGGCTCTTGGAGTAGAACTTATCGGCATAGCAGATGATTTTCTCTTCTAAGGACTGCGGGCAGTAGTCCCGCAGGGGGATGGGGATGGCTTCGCGCTCCACCTGCTCCTCGGTGATGCCGCTGCCCGTGTGGCGTTCCGCCACCAATGCGTGCTTGGGCAGGCGCTCCTGCCGCAGCAGTTCCGCTCCGAGGTAGCCGTGCTCTATATAGGTGTGGCTGCCCGTGCAGTGGATTTTCGGGGCGTTGCAGAAGATGATACCGATGTCGTGGAGCATGGCGGCTTCTTCCACGAACTGCCTGTCCACCTCGCCGCGCTCCACCCATTCGGGGTGCGCGTCCACAATCGCCAGCGCGCGGTCTGCCACTTGCCGGCTGTGCGTCAGCAGCACTTCCCGCAAGGCGGGGATACCGGCGTAGTATTTGTCTATCAGTTGATTTACGTTTAGCACCTTTTGTCGAATTAAGAATTGAGAATTAAGAATTAAGAGGTGGTGTTTTTTTTGGGGGGGCGCGACCTGCGGTCGACCCGCGACAGACCCGCGATAGACCCGCGAAAGACCCGCGATAGACCCGCGAAATTATTTCAGTCCGTTCAAGAGCGATTTGGCGTCCATGCGTTTCTTACCCGGCAGTTGCAGTTCGAGAAGGTCGATATAGTTTCCGTCTCCGCAGGGTATGAGGATGTGCCCTTTTTGTCCTTGCTCTTGGCTCCCGGTTCCCGGCTCCGCAGCAAACACTTTCACATTCTCGTAGGTCTGTCCGTTTAGCGTCAGGTTACACCACGCGGCAGGGTAGGGACTCAGTCCGCGGACGAAGTTGTGCACCGCGGCAGCGGTTTGCGAGAAGTCGATACGGCATGTGTCTTTGAAGATTTTGGGTGCGGGTCGCAGCGCGACAGACTCGTCCTGCGGCTGTGTGGGGAGCGCGACACCTCGCGCATCGCAGTCGAAAATCATGTCCACGGTGCGGAGGATGACGCCTGTGCCCAAGTCCATCAGTCGGTCGTGCACGGAGCCGACGTTCTCGTCCTCGCCGATGGGGATGCGCTCTTGCAGGATAATGTTGCCCGTATCTATCTCGTGCTTGAGCATAAAGGTGGTAACACCCGTTTCGCGGTCGCCGTTGATGACTGCCCAATTGATGGGCGCCGCGCCGCGATATTGCGGCAGGAGTGAGGCATGGAGGTTAAAGGTACCCAGTCGCGGCATGCTCCACACCACCTCCGGCAGCATACGGAATGCCACTACTATCTGCAAATCAGCATGATAGGACGCCAGTTCCTCCACGAAAGCGGGGTCTTTCAGTTTCTCGGGTTGCAAGACGGGCAGCCCCGCCTCTATCGCGTACTGCTTCACGGGCGAGAACTGCACCTTGTGCCCTCTGCCCGCGGGCTTGTCGGGCATGGTTACTACCGCCACCACATTGTATCCGTTTTCCACCAACGCACGCAGACCTGCCACGGCAAAATCCGGCGTGCCCATGTACACTATTCTATTATCAGACATAATCCTATTTGATTGAAGTTCTTTATGTTGCGAAACTGCCCGTAGGGACAGTTTCCATGGTAGGCGCGTATGCCGAGCGACCAATGGGAGTAGATGCCGTGGTAGCGCGGGGCGCAGTAGCGTGCGCCGAGAAAGACGTTGTAGGTGAAGATACGTCCTTCGTCTTGCAGCACGGGCGTCTCTCCCTCGCGGTTGCTCATGTCGTAGCCGTAGAGGGCGCGGTTGCGTATCTCCGCCGAGGCGATACCCTGAAAGCCGTGCTTGCTCACGGGCGACTGGTATTGGTACTGCAAGTAGGCTTCCCACGGCGACAGCCGCGGCTGCGCGAGCGAGGCATCGCCGTCCTCCTCGTAGATATGGTACCAGCCCTCTTTCCAGTCCCAGAGCAGCATCAGCCCTATGCGGAAACAGTGGTTCTGCTTGTCGCGGTCTTCCGCCTCGTTGAGCGTGAAGGTCAGTTCGGTGTAGTTGTACGACACGTTCACGCGCTTCAGGGCATGCCCCTGCTCCACGTGCTGTATCTGCAACTCGTCGCCGATATGGGTCGATTCATGTTTGAAGGGCGACCAACTGACGGCGTAGTTGCGGGCAAAACCCTTGTCGATACGGTGCAGAAACGCTACGGTCGGCAGCCCGATACGGTAGTCGCAATCTACGATGGGGGCGGTCGTCTTGCCGAAGAGGTCCATCCACAGGTTGGCGGACATGCCGCTCGACACGCTGATAGCCATCGTGCTGTCTCCCACTTGCCCGTACCAAAGCGGCAACTGCATACCGAAAATCCCCATGGTTTGCCAGCGGTAGGCTTCGCCCGACGCGCCGTAGTCGTAGATGGGGCGGTTGGTGGTGTAGGGGATGTCCATGCGGACGAAGTTCGGGTGCTCATCGGCGTAGAGGCTATGCCCCCACTCCGCACAGCGAAACAACCCCTCGCCAAAACGAGTGCTCTCCGCCGAGGCGGAGACCATACTCAAGCATAGGCATAACAAGGTACAAATAAAGGTTTTCATAAGTGGTGGTAGGTTAATGGGTTAGGATTTATCACACACTGTGTGATTATTTCTGTGTGATTATTTCTTCTTTTCCTGCACTTCGGGGGCTTGGGCTACTTCGGGGAGGAGCGGGCGATGGAAAGAGCGGACGATGAGGAAGATACCGAGGAGGATAAAGGGTATGCTGAGCCATTGTCCCATGTTCAGCATGTGCCCTGCCTCAAAGAGTTCTTGGTCGTTCTTGATGAACTCCAGCCCGAAGCGGGTAACGAAGATGATCTCGAAGAACACCCCCAAGAGCAACCCCTCGCGGCGGTAGGCATTGCCTTTCCAATACATCGGCCACGTTACCGCCAGCGCGGCGAGGCAGTAGAGCATCTCGTAAATCTGCGTCGGGTGGCAGGGGACGGTCTGCCCGTCGCGCACGAAGATAAAGCCCCACGGCATATCGGTCGGACCGCCGTATATTTCGCTGTTCATCAGGTTGCCGAGACGGATGCAGAATGCGGTCAGGCACACGCCCACGCAGAGGCGGTCGAGTATCCAAATCCACGAGGTGTGGTACTGCGGGTATTTCTTAAACTGCGTCTTGTCGAGCAGCCATGCTGCGATAATCAGTCCGATGGCGCCTCCGTGGCTCGCCAGTCCGCCTTCCCAAATCTTGAGCAGTTTGAGCGGGTGCTCTATGTAGGGATTGCGGTAGTTGATAGTCCATCCGAATATCTGCACGGGGTCGGTGGAGATACCCATGGCGGCGCAGTAGCGCGCCAGCGCGGGGTTGGTAACATCGTGCCACTCGTAGAACCAGCAGTGCCCCACGCGCGCACCGATAATCACGCCCAGCACCATCCACACAAACAGTTTGTCCGTCCAATCGGCGGGGCAGTGCTCATGCTTGTAGAGCCGCACCTGCACCCAATAGCAGAGCATGATACCTATCGCCCACAGCAGTCCGTACCACCGCACGCCCCCGTCTCCGAAGTGCAACAATATCGGGTCAACGTCCCAAGTAATGAAAAGTAGTTCCATGTATATAATGTTATGTTTGTCAGTTCCTGTTTGTCAGTTCCTGTTTGTCAGTTCCTGTTAATCAGTTACTGTTGGTCTGTTCCTATTTGTCAGTTCTTGTTGAATAGTTATGTCGCCCCTTCGGGGCTTGCTGTTTGGGGGCATTCGTTTTCGTATGGGCAAGCCCCTACGTTGTTCTATGTCGCCCCTTCGGGGCTTTTCCAATAAGAAATTCTCTACATGAAGCGAAGCGGAGTTCCCAACACGAAATTTTTAACACGAAGTTCCTAACACGGAGCGAAGCGGAGTTGCGTACACGTAGTGTACATTATCTTCCCCAGTTCAGTTTATCGCGCAGGGATTTGAGGAAACTGTTTTCGCCTACTTGCACCACTTTGATGGTGTAGGGCGCTTTCTCTATGTGCAGGCTGACATCGGTGTTGAGTATCTGGCTGCGACCGTCGATAGAGAGCATGTAACTCTGGTAACGGCTGTTCACTTTCAGGTCGAACTTCCAGTCATCAGGCACCACGAGCGGGCGCACGGTCAGGCTGTGGGTGGCGATAGGCGACAGGATGATACCCTTGGTCTGCGGCACGAGTAGCGGACCGCCGATAGACAGGTTGTAGGCAGTACTGCCCGTTGGCGTGGAGAGTACCAATCCGTCGGCGTGGTAGGTGTGCAGGAACTCACCGTTGGCGCTTACCTCCACGGAAATCATGCTGCTCATACCTTGCTTCATCAGCGCCACCTCGTTCAGCGCGTAGGGCGACATGATAAGGTCTTGCCGCCCGCAACACACTTTCAGCAGCGACCGTTGCTCGATGGTGTATTGCCCCTCTATGAGTTGGCGCATGATGATATCCACGTCCTTGGTCTGCACATCTGCCAGAAAGCCCAAGTGCCCGCAGTTGACCCCCACGATGGGGATGTTTCGGCTGCCCACGGCTGCGGCGGTGGTTAGGAAGGTGCCGTCGCCGCCGACGGACATGGCGAAGTCCACAGGTTCGTCCCCCTCTTGCGCCACCTCCGTGAAAGCCGGATACTCGCGCAATTGCAACTCCTGCCGCAACTCCTGCGACAGCAACACCTGCACCCCGTGCGCCGCCATGAACTCCAGTATATGCGACACCTCAATCAGGGTGTTGTCCTTCATCGCATTACCAAAAATAGCAATAACCATACTCGTTGTGCTCTACTAATACCTTAAATATAATAATATGGAATACCTGACGTTTGGAACTATCAGAGATAGAGAATGATTATTTGTGTAACAGTTTGACAATCAATGCGCTGAGCGGTGCGATTGTACGAGGTTGATTCATATCAATCACCGCCCCTGTGAGTATGTCTTTCCCCTGAGGTTGGTATTTGCTCGTCATCTCCGTATAGTGTTCCATCGGAATAACCCGCTCTTCCTCGCTGGCGTTGACAAAGACGAACACCGCCTCGTTCTCGTTGTAGCGGAAGAAAGCATAGGTGTTGTCGCGTCCGAGGAAGTGCATGGTGCGACCCGTGTGGATGACAGGCTCGCCCTTGCGCCATTGGAAGAGACGGCTTTGGAAATCAAACATCTCCTGCTGCTCCGGTGTTACGTCTTTGCCTAACGGCAACGGCATACGCAGCGCGGAATGTCCGATAGAGCGGTCGGCAGAGCGCATCGCATACTCATCGCCGGCGAACACCTGCGGGATACCGCGCATGGTAGCAAGTAGGACGTAGCCCAACTTCACGCGGCGCAAATCGTTGTCCTTCACGATGTCGGCAAAGCGGTCCATATCGTGGTTGCCGAGGAACATAAACAGTTTATTCACATCGGCATAGAGGTAGTCTTGCGCCATCGCATCATATACACGTGCCATGCCTGCGCCCCATTCCTTGCCATCCGTCTCCAAGGCCTGACGAATGCTCTCCTCCACGGGGAAGTCCATCACGGTGGGCAGGTTGCTGTCGAAGCCGTTGTAGTTCTTCACGCCTGATTGCCAGTAGGCTACGGCGCTCGCCGGACGTGTCCAGCACTCGCCTACGATATTGATATTCGGGTACTCCTCGCGGATGGCTTTCAACCAAAGGCTTCCCGGTATGGGCTCAATATAGGGGTAGGTATCCACGCGCAGACCGTCCAAGTTGGCGTACTCCACCCACCAGATAGCCCATTGCTGGAAGTACTTGAGCAGGTCGGGATTCTCCAGATTCATGTCGGGCATGGGCTTGTCGAACCAGCCGCGGTTGTTCAACCGGCGGTCGTACTCCGAGGCGTTGATGTCGTAGTTGGCGGAGAAGACATTGTTGGTGTTGGTGAACTCGTCGAATTGGTTAATCCAATCGTGGTAGGGCAGGTCTTTCATCCACCAGTGGGTGCTGCCGCAGTGGTTGGGCACCATATCCATCAGCACCTTGATTCCCTTTTGGTGTGCCTTCTCCACCATGTCGCGGTACAACTCATTGGAGCCGTAGCGCGGGTCGATATGGTAGTAGTCGGAGCATGCGTAGCCGTGGTAACTCCATGCCGCCTCGTTGTCCTCCAAGAGTGGGGTAGGCCAGATGGCGGTAGCGCCTAATTTGCTGATATGGTCAAACCGGCTGATGATACCCGCTATGTCGCCGCCGAAGCGTCCGTGGATATTGCTCTTGTCGGTTTTCTCCGCCATCTGCGGGAGGTTGTTGTTGCTCTCATCGCCGTCCACAAAACGGTCGGACATGATGAGATACACCACGTCTGCCGAGGTGAACGATTGGCGCATGCGGCTGCCTTCACGACGGGTGTTGATGGTGTACGTCCATGTGGCTTTCTTTTTGTTCTTGGTGAGCGTGATACGATAGGTGCCTGCCTGTTTCACGTCCATATCCACAAAGAGATAGTTGGGACTCTCGGCATTGTGTTGCGCCGTGGGAACGAGTCCTAAGCATTGTCCGCGCATCACTTTGTTGCCGACCACTTCCTGCACCGTTACTTGTGCGTCCGCCAAGTCCTCACCTTGGAAGAGCAGGGTGAGCGGTGTATTCATCTCTGTCCACCAGCACAGCGGCTCTACACGCTGGATAACCGGTTTTGCATTCATTACCATACTCATGGTTAAAAGACTGATAATCAGTAAGAATTTGTTTTTCATACAATAGATTTATTAGAATGATAGTTTATGGATAGTATTTGTATCTTTTTGATAATGCTTGTTTGTGCGTAAGGTCGGCTTTATGTCTGCTTTTCCTCCGCTATCTGTCTTCTCTATGGAGGGAAAGACAGAATGACAGTTATTTGGCATATTTGCTTGACAAATGTCTTTTATATCTCTCTTATTTTTACTGCGTTGAGCGTGTTGTGTTCGGCTTTCAGTTGGCGGAACTTCTGCCAGAAGAGTTGCATCTCGGGGTTTGTCCCTTCGATAAACTCCTCGTTGCCCTGCATGTCTATGCGGTCGAAGACCATGCCGATGGTTATCTTGTGGGTATCTAATGCGGGCTGGTAGGTGCGTTCTTCTTTACCTTCCACATAGACCGCCCGCAGCAAGCCTATCTCCTCCAGTCGGCTGAGCAGTTGGAGCACCAATCGGACGGGCAAGTGCTGGTCGGAGGCTATCTCGCGCGCCGTCAGCGGGGCTTCGTCTGCCTCAAAGCGGCGGATGATAAGGGAGAGCAGATAGAGCGTGATGCAGTCTTTGTAGCGGCGCGACATGTGCTCAAGGTCGTGCTCGTACTCGAATTGCTCGTTGTTCTGTATCGCAAACGACATCTGCGCACCGATGAGGATGAGCAGACTTGTCCATTGCAACCAAGTGAGCAGGATAGGGATAGTGGCGAATGCACCATAGACAATGCTCGTGCGCGACAGCAAGACGATGATGTGCATGGAAAGCATCTGCAAGAGCATGAAGAGCGTGCCCATCAGCACCCCGGGAATCACTCCGCTCCAGAAACGCACTTTCGTGTTCGGAATGGAGATATACATCCACGTGAAGATAGCCCATACCACCGCGAATTGGATGAACCGCACCAAACCCGTGCGGAGCGTGGCGAAGAAAGGAATCGATTGCAAGGACGATACCATGGAGTCGATAAAGATACTGATACCCGAGGTGGCGACTATCATGATGGGCACTATCACCAAGATAGCGATGTAGGTAACCAACTGGTGAACGACAGAGCGCGATTGTTTCACGTCCCACACCTCGTTGAACGCCGACTCTACGTTGCGGAAGAACGAATAAACCGCCCAAATCAGTATCAACAAGCCTACGCCGAGGAATACCCCTCCCTGCGCGGTCTCCAAGTATCGGTCCACCATCTCCATGATGGTCGGCACAAGGTTGGTCTCGCCAAGGAAAGACTCATTGAGCAGATTCTCAATCACTTCCGACACACCGAAGCCCTTGGCTATAGCGACTACCATCGCCAAAATCGGGATAAAAGCAAAAACGAGCGAATAGGTCAAACTATTTGCTCTAACGTTCAGTTTATTATCGGTGAAACCTCTTACGACCAGCACAATCGTCCGCAACGCCTGATAGCCTAATCGTTTGCTACGGCTACCAAACTCCGTGCTTGTTCTGCGCCACATTCCGTAGCGGAGGAAGTCGATAATATCTCGGAATTTGCGTCTGATGGCGGTCGGCGATTATATTCGTTTGAAATCTGGGGACGCGGGCGTCTCGCCTGCGAAAAAAAAAAACAATAGCAAGTCTATAAGCCGGGTTCTGTACCTTTTCAGGCGTTCATCATTAATCTCGAGGTCAACATTGCTGCTGCCTTCTCTCGCTTCCTACCCTCCGACTTGCGCGAGCAACGCTCAGACATCGGTTTACATGGAATTGCTGCCCATAGTATGCTCGTTTCACATCTCTCGTCTCTGTAGCAGTGACCAAACATTGCTGCCTGACGGCCATTAACCGCTATGGCGCTCTGTGCAGCCCGGACTTTCCTCGGCGCTTGGGATTAAACCACGTATGCTTTTCTTCCGAAAGCGCCGCGATGAACCGACTTGCTATTGTTGCTATACAAGAATAGCCCTTGCGGGCTATTATCTTACAATTCTATATCAACACTCAACTCTAAACTCTCATCTTTCCAAAGAGCGGCATAAGGGAGTCGAACCCTCCTCCTAAGCTTGGGAAGCTCATGCACTACCGATGTGCTAATGCCGCAGTACCGAATTGCGCTGCAAAGGTACAACTTTTTTTTTATATATGCAAATAAATGCGCGATTTTTTAGTAAATTTCTACCATCTCGCGTTTCACGCGGCGCGTGATTTGGTTTTTCTGCAAAGGTTCCACGCCTTCTGTCTGTATGGCGGTTACGCGCTGGGTGGCGAGGGCTTTGATGGGTATCTCCATCTGGCGGCTACCTATGATGGTCGCGTCGCAGTCCATGTTCTTTTCCAAGATATAGATGTGCCCGTTTCGCCACTGGTAGATGGTGTTGAAATCGATGTGCGCATTCATCTTGCGCAGGCGGAAACGCTCTATCTGTTGGTCGCTCATGTTAAAGATATTCAGTATCTTAAGCATGTCGGCATCCAGTTTCTTGCCGAAAGGTACATTCACATAGAAGTCGCTGTGTTCGGAGAAGCGGCGCACGGAGAGCGTCTCGGAGTCGAGGATGTAATGGCGCGTGATGGCATATTTCACGATGCCGAAGTAGTTCTTCTTCTCCATGTGGGTGAGCACGGTCTCGCCTTCGTTCTCATTGCTGACCGTCCAATTGCGGATGTCGTCCACAAAATGCTCAAAGTCGTACTTGATATTGCCCATGTCGAACAACATACGGTGTACCACTACGCCCGAATCCACGCTGTTGGCAGCCTCACGCATACGCGGGTCGTATTTCTCTAAGGTCTGTGTAGCGAAAACGGTGTCCACGCGCCGCCGAATGGTTGGGTCAAAGAAGCGTTTACAGTATTCTCCTGCGAACTGCACGGAGTCTTTGTTGTTGCTGCGTGCTTCGGGAAGTACTACCACCGAGGCTATCATCTGCTCCATGCCCCATGCCTCGCCTTCGGAGTCCAAACGGGCATCGCTCACCACGTGGTACTTGCTCGGCTCGTCGCTGAAGTCCTCTTGCATGCGAACATACACCTGATGGAGCAGCGCCGCCATCTGCTTGCGTTTGTTCTTCTGTTTGTTGGCTTTGGCTGCCACCACGGTCTCTTCCAGTGCGATAGGCTGCTCGCGAAGGACTACCACCGCCGAATCGCTCGGCGTGAACACACCGAGAGGCAACACTTGCTTCTCATAGCCAATGAAAGAAACCACCACGGTACTCGTTTCGGGCAAGTCTGTACTAAAATGGAAAAAACCTTGGTCGTTGGTCGCGGCACCCGCCACGGGGTCTTCTTCGGGATAGACGGTGGCATAACCAATCCCTTTGCCGTCTATATCCACCACGCGCCCTTGATAATCTGCTGCGTATGCCATTCCGGCAAATAGCAGCAAAACAAATAATACCTTATTGATTTTCATTGTTAAAGTTTATTTTTACCTAGAATTTCTAGATTTTCTAGAATTTCTATTTCCTCTCGTCTCACAGATACGGGTTATACTCTTTCTCGTGTCCTATGGTGGTTGAGTATCCGTGCCCGGGATAGACTACCGTGTCCTCCGGCAGGCAGGTCAGTTTCTTCAACGACTGAATCAGCGTCCCCATGTCGCCGCCGGGCAGGTCGGTGCGTCCGATGGACTCTTGGAACAAGGTATCGCCCGTGAAAAGCCACTTCTCCGCAGGCAGGTGGTAACACACCGAGTCCTCTTTATGCCCGGGCGTGCGCAGCACCTGAAAAAGCATACCGCCAGCCTCCAGTTCTCCCTCCGCGGGGAACACAATCGGACTTATCCCGTACGCTTGCTTCACAAAATCTATGCCACAAACGTGGTCGGGGTGCGTATGGGTGATGAGCAATGCAATGGGGATAAGTTTTTCGGAAGTCAGGAACGTCCGTAGCCGTTCCTCTTCGCGCTCGCCGTACATGCCGGCGTCTATCAGAACACATTCCCGCTGCCCTGCCTGCCACAGCACATAGGTGCATTCCCGATAAGGATTGAAATAAAAAGTCTTAAGTTGCATGATGACCTCAATGTTGTCTCTTATACAAGTCGGCGATGATACCGAAACATGTGGAACCGCCTGCTACGAACGACCCGCCTGTAAACCAGTTGTATCCGTATCCGGTAAAGGCATTCGGGGTTGTAACTTGCACTACGTAAACGATGTCCGCTCCAACCTTCTTGGCTTCTTCTTCCACGGCTACCATACATGCCTCGTATGTGCAGTCCTCGGTTGGAGTCATACCGCCTTCCCCAACGGATACGGACCCCATACGAATGATGTTGTCCGGCAGAGTCTGTCCGCTTTGGATGATGGTTACTTGTGTGGTAGGAGCGTATCGTTGGCTCACCGATACAGTCCGCTGCAACCCGCAACCGATAAGGAAAAAGGGAATCAAAAGAACGAGAAACTTTCTCATAGATGTCAGTTGTTTGCTATTTAATTTTACATAGGTAGGTAAATCACGCGCTTGGTCTGAAACCACTCGCCTTGGAATAGCGTGCTTATCTCGGTTACTTCCACGCGTTTCTGGAACGGACGCAGTTCTTCTTTTAAGTCGCCGCCTTTCAGCACAACCAACCCGTTGGGCACCGCATTGCGCTGTTTGCTGCTTACGTTCTTCTGCACCAACCGCACAAGGTCGGGTAGGGGCATCACTGCGCGGCTGACCACGAAGTCGAATTTCCGTTTCTCTTCCTCCGCGCGCTCTTGGATACACTCCACGTTCGTCAGCCCTACCGCCTTGGCTACCTCCTGCGCCACTTTTATCTTCTTACCGATGGAGTCAATCAGCGTGAAGCGGCACTCAGGAAACAGTATCGCCAGTGGAATCCCGGGGAACCCGCCCCCTGTGCCTACATCCAGTATCTCCGTATGGGGCTGGAAAGGCAGCACCTTGGCGATGGCGAGCGAGTGGAGTACGTGGTGCTCGTAGAGGTTGTCTATATCCTTGCGGGAAATGACATTTATCTTGCTGTTCCAATCGCGATATAGTACATCAAGAGCAGCAAACTGCTGCTCTTGAATGTCGGTTAGTTGAAAATAATCGGAGATAATCATTGTCAATAGGAGATTATCGTTTAGTCCGCCATATTGGTGAACACGTTCTGCACATCCTCGTCCTCCTCAATACGGTCGATGAGTTTCTGCACCGACTCGCGTTGTTCATCGGTCAGTTTCTTCGTGTCGTTCGGAATACGGACAAACTCGCAACTCTGCACCTCAAAACCGTTGTCTTCGAGGTATTTCTGCATGTTGATGGCTTCGTTGAAGTCCGAGTAGATAACGATGGTGTTCTCCTCTTCGTCCACACCCAACTCCTCTACGCCGAAGTCGATGAGTTCCAGTTCCAGTTCATCCAAATCCACGCCCTCTTTCATGCCGATGGTGAAGCAAGCCTTGCGGTCGAAGAGGAACTGCAGCGAACCTTGTGTGCCGAGCGTGCCGCCGTGCTTGGTGAAGTAAGAACGGATGTTGGCAACGGTACGCATGTTGTTGTCTGTGGCTGTCTCTACGAAGATAGCGATACCATGCGGACCATATCCTTCATAGTTAATCTCTTTGTAGCCTTCCGAAGACTTGTCGGTCGCTTTCTTGATGGCGCGGTCGATGTTCTCCTTCGGCATGTTTTCCTTCTTACATTGCTGAATCAATGTACGGAGACGGGGGTTGGAATCAGGGTCGGGTCCGCCGTCGCGGGCTGCTATAGTGATTTCTTTACCGAGTTTGGTGAATGTACGGGCCATATGACCCCAGCGTTTCAGTTTGGTCGCTTTGCGATATTCAAATGCGCGTCCCATAGTGAATGTTAATTTTAATTTTTAGTTATAGTTAGATTGTTATTTGTACCTTCGTCCGTGATTCCCTCCTTCCGCCGAGTGTTTAGATACTCTCGTCGGCAGCTTTTTTCTTCTTGTGATTGGTGCCCCACACAAAGGTCAGCCCTATGGCGGCGTTCACACCCTTCACATGGTAAGGCAACGGCATGCCCTGTGTGTAAACGGTCGGTATGTAGTCCGCGGCAACGGTCAGGTTCAAACCGTCTATCGGCATGATACTCAGGCCCGCACCGATATTGCTGTAATGCCCGTTATCCAACAGCGAGTAGGAGACTGCTACGTTGAGCCAGTTGAACGGGCGAACAGCCACACCCACAGTCAGTTCTTCCTGCGCCTTGAGGTTCACAATCTTGGTGCGTGAAAGCACACCCACACCTATCAGGTTATTCAGGAAATTGAAGTCCACACCGATGTTCAACTTCATGTTCAGCAGCGAGTTAAACTTCTCGTCTGTCATACTCATATGCGCCGACTGCAGCACGCCGAGCGCGTTGCCTACCACTGCGTTCACAAGGCTGTCTGTGCTGAATTGACCGTTCACCATGAGGTCGCTGTACTGGAACTCCCCTGCGCCGGTGAAGGTCGTATCCATCGCCATCGTCGCCCGAGCACTGTTGTTCCAACGGATGAAACCGAGGTCGGTGATTGCAGCGGTAACCTGCATGAATTTCAAAGGCTTATAGGTTACACCCAAATCCACTGCCGCACCGAGGCCGGAGGGCTTCAACAAAGGTAAATACGAAGCAATACCCGTTGCGTCTCCGTTCAAGCCGAGAATGGTCGAGAGACCCATCTCGCGCAGGTCGTTAATGCTTTGCGCCCCATTGATAGCCGCAAAATCCACGGGCGCAGCCACCGAAACCTCCGTCTCCCCGTTTATCCGCCACTCATCGATAGAGGCGTCTATCCCCAGCGATTTGGTATCCGTCCCGAGGTACATCGAGCCTAATAGCACTTTCAACTTTCCACCCACGGTCCAACGCTCGTTTATCTGGTGCGAATAGCCCAACGCAATCTCCGTATAGACCGAAGAACCGACATTCAGACCGCTCAAATCTATGCGGTTTAGACCGCCCTCGATATCTTGCATACCGCCGCCCAAAGCGAACTGAAACAGCCCTTCCGGCAGGTTGACACCAAGGTCAATGCGCTCCGTGATTCCGACGGTCCAATAGCCTTTCTCCTTCACCCTGTGTCCGAACGCCAGCAGGTTGATGTTCGCGTCCATATGCAGAATCGTCGTCCCGCTCAGTTTGTCCAATAGACCGCTGCGGTCGGCCTCGGGATGGAGTGCCGTAATGGTTTGACTCGGGTTGTTAGGATTCACATACACCAAATCCGCCAACGATATGGAGTTGTTACCCACCCACAGGCTCGTGTAGCCCACCACAGGCAGGCTGAAATAGCCGTTGCTGACGGGTTGAAAAGCAGGGTTTATCGTGTGCCGCATGGGCGTGTTCTCCAAGAAATACATGGTGTTCACATGTTGAGCGGAAATACCCGCGCTCCACGCGCATGCCACGGCTAACAATATCTGTTTTATGTTGGTTTTCATTGTCTCGTCCTCCTGCGTTTAGTTGTTGGTAAAGTTGAGTATGGCTCCCACTTTCATGCCTATACCTAAGCCGATTTTCACTTGGGCGTCTTGCGTGATTCGGCTTGTGAACTCAGGATGTTCCTCCATCACGGCACTAAGAGAACGGTTATCCAAGATAATCTCATACACGATGTTTGCCATTCGGTCATACTCTTTGAACTGCGACTCGTCCACGCTTAGGAAGTCCTCCGACTTGCCGGGGGCGGTCATCACGAGGCTGTCGCCCACCACACCATACTCCGGTGCGGCTACCTCAATGGTATCTTTCGACGACAAGCGCAAGGGGCGAGTGGGGTCTTCGGCGTCCATTATCTCGCGCCCGTCGCTGTCCAAGCAGTGCAATACCAACCGAACGCTCAGAGGCATCGTGTTCTCCATACGCAGTTTCAGTTTCGCATCGCTCTGCGTGATGCTGTCCACCACGCTGTTACGCACCGAATCCAGCGTCATCGCATTCAGATTCAGGTTCGGCATGGTGTCGCGGTAACTCATATAGAAACCCTCGTGGAACGAGAAAGGCACATCTATCGCGGCGGCTATCTTCACGTCCGTATTCGACGAGAGACGCACTTGGTCTGCCACCGTCTCATCAAAGTCCACAAAGAAGTTATACCCTAAATAGTCAGGTCGAATGGTGAACAGGTTGTCTATCTGTCCCCAGCGCGGAGTGTTGTCGAAACGAACACTGAAACTCTGCGTAGCGTCCAGCGGTGTGCCAATCGGGTTCAACCACGAGTCGGGATTGGTCGCTAAGTCGTCCGGATAGCGAACGGTGTGGCTCTCCTCCTCGCCAAACAGCGCGTAGCGAACGTCCCCGTTGTCGGAGCGCGTGTAGAGATAGTTCCCTTGAATGAAGAGCGGACCCGCCATGTGGTGCGTTACCTCCACCGAGATACTCGGCTCTGCCAGAGGCAGACGCATGTCTTTCAGCAGGTCCCAACTCGGGAAGGAACTGCGAATGTCCAGTTCCCGTGCGTCGCGCATATACTCCGAAGCCTCGAACATACCCCATATCGCGTCGAAATCAAGCACTTGCACATCCATACCGAACACTATCGCCATGTCCTCCGTCAGCGGACGACTCTCGGCATTCTCGGGAATAGTCAGCGAGATGTAAATCTGCATCGAAGTCGAGTCCAACACATTGTCCATCCCGGGACCCTGACTGTGGTCTTTCACCATATCCAGCACAAAGGTCTGAATATCTATCGGCATCTCCTCGCCGAAAGCGTGCCCCTCCGAGCCCGAGACAGACTTGTCGTACAGCATGTACGAGTTCTCGCCGTTCAGGCGGAATTGCTCGCCGAACACTATCATGATGGTGTCTATCCACTCAAAGTCAAACGGCAGGTTCTGCTCGTTTATCGTCGCGTTCAGCAGCGCGCGAGTAACGGAGATACTGTCGATGCGCTCGCTGGAAACATTGTTGTTAATGCCTTGAAACACAAGACCCATGTCAAATGCCACAGGCACATGTATCGGATACCCTTTTATACCTTGTATCACGCCGTCGGGTATCTGGCTCGCTGCCCACGACGGCAGGCTCGAACGAACCTCGTCTATCGCCGCTTGAATAGGCTCATACAGGTTCATCTCCTGCTCTGCGCGGGAGACGTACTCCGTCAATTGTATCGTGTGGAACGACTCTTGCATCGTCGTGTCCACGTGGAAACAAAGGGTTCCGTCCGCACGATAATACAAGTTGGGATTGCCATCCACTGTGGCGCCAAGCAAGTCGCCCAACGTAACGCTCAACGTACCAACAGGCAGAGCCACACCGAACTCCACCTCCGCAGTCGTGTCTATGTTGCTCATGT
Organism: Paludibacteraceae bacterium; assembly: GCA_051870955.1. Classification (GTDB taxonomy): domain Bacteria; phylum Bacteroidota; class Bacteroidia; order Bacteroidales; family Paludibacteraceae; genus Colicola. The sequence goes on from JBJECJ010000075.1 coordinate 32,982, forward strand.
CCGCCTCTGTGCGACAACCCGTCGCAACAAGCAACAACGCGAGCATACAAAGCACGCCCGTGCCAAAAGCACCGCTGCTCAACAATCGTTTTGCTTTCATACGCATCTTATTTTTAGAGTGTTAATTGCCTTAGTCATCTTGTCTCCCTGCTCGTTAAGGTGGCTGGTTTGCATGTCTTCACGGTCTGTCTGTATAAATAGTGTCTGTGCATACATTCACTTACGGCGTGCAAAGTTACACTTTTTTTCTGACATATACAAGTTTTTGCACATTTTTTATGAAAAAATTACAAATCTTTCCCCGAATCCGCCCTGCGAACACCCCCAACTCGCTGCATACACATCCCCGCTTCTTTGCATACACATCCCCGCCTCTTCGCATACAAATCTTTGCCTCCCTGCACACATCTCCCCGAATCATTGCCTAACCATCCGTAGCCCGCTCGCGCAACTTCGAGAATTGTCCGTTTTTCTAATAAAATCTCCCCGAGATTCCTTCGAAATCCCACCGAATTTGTGTCATAACATTGCCGTAACATTGCCGTAACATTACCGTAACATTACCGTAACATAAGAGAGACCAAAACGACCCCTCACCGAGGCAATAGACTACCCTCGCCCTGCCGCAATAAATTGTCCAAATTTCGCATCCAAAGTCAAACGGCACTTTCGCAGCCTGCTGCTCCGAGAATAGGTCGAGGACTTCTGCCGCATTTTTGCGCCCTTCGCGCTAAAAAATAAGGGCAACTCTTGCAGGTTTGAAAAAAAAGTAGTAACTTTGCACGCAAATTTTTATTTGCACTATGCGAAAGCGTCTTTGGATAATCCTTTGTCTTTTCCCCTTATATGTTGTAGGGGCGGTCTATACGCCACAAACCGTTCCCGACCCGAAAGACCGCGGGCAATGGGAGTACGTCGCAAACCCCGATAATATATTGTCGGGCGAGGATGTGCGTTTCCTGAACGCCTGCGCAAAGTCGCTGCAAGACTCCACCATGGTGGAACTCTGCGTGGCGGCGCTCGGCAACATCGGCGATATGGATATGTTCGACTTCTGCTACCAGCTCTTTCAGACTTGGGGCATTGGCGGCAAGGGGCGCAACACGGGCGTGCTCATCTGTTTTGTGCTTGACTCGCACGACATCCGTATCATGACCGGCACGGGTATCGAGGGCGTGCTGCCCGACGCACTCTGCAATCGTATCATCCAAGACGAGATGATTCCTCTCTTCCGGCAAGGCGACTACGGCAAAGGCTTGTGCTACGGCGCTATGCGTATCTACGAGGAGTGCACCCACGGTGAGGCGCCGGAAGAACTGCGCACCATGCAGTCGGTAACCGACCGCGCGGGCTACCGCAAAGCCAACGAAGAGGACGAGACAGGCGTGAGCGATGTCGTGGCGCTGGTGGCGTTGTGCGGCATAGGGCTGGCACTGTTCGTCTTCGTGCTCTATTGGTCGCAATTTCGTCGCTGCCCCAAGTGCGGCAAACGCAAGAGTAGGGTAGTGCGCGAGCAGGTCGTCTCCCCTGCAACGTATGCGCATGCAGGCACGGGAGTACGTACCTATGTTTGCAAACACTGCGGGCACACGCATACCATGCCTTTCGTGATACCCCGCCTGCAACGGACAGTGTACGTAGGCGGCACCAACCGCGGCGGAGGTTTCGGCGGTGGCGGATTCTCCGGCGGAGGCTCATGGGGTGGCGGTTCCACATCCGGCGGCGGTGCAGGAGGAAAATGGTAAGAAACAACTATTAACAAACGATATATCGTAAACAAATGAAAAAAGCATTACCTTGGATTGCGGTGCTGTTGGTATTGGCAATCGTTGTATTTTGGGGAGTTGGCCGCTACAACGGCATGGTTGGCGCAGAAGAGAGCGTCGAGACGGCTTGGTCGCAGGTGGAGAACCAGTATCAGCGCCGCGCGGACTTGATTCCTAACCTCGTGGAGACGGTGAAAGGCTATGCGTCGCACGAGAGTGCCACGCTCGAGAACGTGATTGCCGCTCGCGCAAGAGCCACGCAGATGACCATTGACCCCGCGAACGCTACCCCTGAGCAGTTGGCGGCTTACCAAGAGGCACAGGGGCAGTTGAGCCAGGCCCTCGGACGACTGATGGCGGTAGCGGAGGCATACCCTGACCTGAAAGCAAACACCAACTTCCGCGACCTGCAAGCACAGTTGGAGGGCACGGAGAACAGAATCACCGTAGCGCGCCAGAACTTCAACGATACGGCGAAGCAATACAACACGATGATTCGCAAGTTCCCGAATAATATCATCGCCTCCATGTTCGGCTTCGAGAAGAAACCCTACTTCGAGGCAGAGACCGGCGCAGAGAAAGCACCCAAAGTGCAGTTTTGAGTTTTAGAACCAAGAGCAAAGAACCAAGAGCAAAGATGGATTACACACGACCAAACGAGGCTATTAAGTCTTTGTTCTTTGCTCCTTGTTCCTGTATCAAATAATGATAGAAATTAAGGAAGAAATAGAAAATGCGGTGCTCGTGGGGTTAATCACCCCTGAGCAATCGGAAGAACGAACCAAAGAGTATTTGGATGAGTTGGCATTCTTGGCGGACACAAACAAAATAGTGCCCGTCAAGCGTTTTGTACAGAGGCTTGACATGCCCAACTCCACCACCTACGTGGGCGAAGGTAAGTTGCAGGAAATCAAAGACTACCTCTATAAGACCGCGCCGGAGAAAGGCTTGGAGGTGGGGCTCGTCATCTTTGATGATGAGTTGTCGCCGCGACAGATTCGCAACATTGAGAAAGCGCTGAATACGCCGATGGAGGGCTGCGAGAAGAGGGCTGTCCGCGTGATGGACAGGACGATTCTTATCCTTGAAATCTTCTTGCAGCGAGCCCAGACGAGTTATGCCAAGACGCAGGTGGAGATGGCGCACTTGCAGTATATGTTGCCGCGCTTGACCCGTATGTGGTCGCACCTTGACCGCCAGCGAGGCGGTGGCACCACCAGCCGTGGTATGGGTGAGACGCAGATAGAGGCGGACAAACGTATCATCGGACAGCGCATTGCCCTGCTGCGAGAAGACCTCAAGAAGATAGACAAGCAGATGGCAACCCAGCGGCAGAATCGCGGGAAGATGGTGCGCGTGGCACTCGTGGGATACACCAACGTGGGCAAGTCCACACTGATGAACCTGCTGAGCAAGTCCGAGGTCTTTGCCGAGAACAAACTCTTTGCGACGCTGGACACCACCGTCCGCAAGGTTACGCTCAACAACCTGCCTTTCCTCCTCAGCGACACGGTGGGCTTCATCCGCAAGTTGCCGCACCACTTGGTGGAGTCCTTCAAGTCAACCCTCGACGAAGTGCGCGAGGCTGACTTGTTGATACACGTGGTCGATATCTCGCACCCGAATTTCGAGGAGCAGTATGAAGTGGTGGAGAAGACCATCAACGAACTGCTCACCCGCGAGGAGCAGCAGCAAGAGAACAAGCCGTGGGGCAAAGGGCAGCAGCGCAAGCCCGAGAAAGAGAAACGCGTGGCGGATATCCCCCGCATCGTGGTCTTCAACAAGATAGACGCTTTCACCTACACCCCCAAAGAGGAAGACGACCTCACGCCCGTCCGCCGCGAGAACATCTCGCTGGAAGAGTTGGAGAAGACGTGGATGGCAAAACTGCAAGAAGACTGTATCTTCATCTCTGCCCGCGAGAAAAGCAACATCGACGCGCTCAAACAACTGATGTACGACCGCATCAAAGCCATCCATATCCAACGCTATCCCTACAACGACTTCCTCTTCCAAAACTACGAAGAATAAACCCCGCTTTTTGAGACACAAAAAAAGACTTCCTTTACCGCAAAAACACAAACCAAATTACCCCAAAAATACAAACCAAATTACCACAAAAACACAAAGTAAATTACCCCAAAAATACAAAGTAAAACACCACAAAAACACAAAATAACTCTCCAAAAATTTGCGTAATTCATTTATTTTTAGTACTTTTGCGGCGGATTTCAATTTTTACGACTATGGATTACTTTTTTAGACAATCAGACGACCTCCTTCGAGAGCATTTGGAGAGTAGCGGTGCGGTGCTGATAGAGGGTCCGAAATGGTGTGGTAAGACGACTACGGGTATGCAGCAGGCGGCGAGTGTGTTGCGTTTGCAAGACCCTGATACGCGGGATGCGTTTTTGGAGACGGCGCGGACGAAGCCCTCGCTCTTGCTCCGAGGGGACACGCCGAGGATGATAGACGAGTGGCAGATGGCGCCTAAGTTATGGGATGCCGTGCGTGTGGCGGTGGACGACAGGCAGGCGATGGGACAGTTCATCCTCACGGGGTCAAACGCCATAGACAGCACGGAGGTGATGCACACGGGTACGGGTCGAATTTCGCGCATGGTGATGTATCCGATGAGTTTGTATGAGTCGCGGGAGTCCACGGGTGAGGTGTCGCTTTCGGAGTTGTTTGCCAACCCGAACGCGGATATAGACGGTGCGGTGTCGAAGATGTCGGTGGAGCAGTTGATATATGCAGCATGCCGAGGCGGTTGGCCCGCGGCGGTGGTCTCCGCCAATCCGCGCACGCAACTGAATACGGCGCGTAACTATGTGGATAGCCTCTGCGCAAACGATGTCTCTTCGCTTGACGGCGTGCAACGCAATGGCGAACTGACGCGAGCCATACTCCGCTCCTATGCCCGCAACCTCTCCACCTTGGCGAAGAAGAGCAGTATCCTGCAAGACGTGTCGGCGAGTTTCGAGACGGTGTCTATGCCCACGCTGGATGACTATCTGCTGGCGTTGCAACGGTTGTTCGTCATACAGGATATACCCGCATGGAGTCCTGCTATCCGCTCCGCCTCATCCATACGCAGCGGTATGAAACGCGAGTTCTGCGACCCCTCGATAGCCGTAGCCGCCTTGCAACTGACCCCGCGCATGCTGGAGATGGACTTGAAGACCTTTGGCTTTATCTTTGAGAACATGGTGATACGCGACTTGCGCGTCTATTCGCAGGCAATGCGAGGCAGCCTCTCCTACTACCATGACCGATACGGCTTGGAGGCGGATGCGGTATTGCGGATAGGAGACGGTCGTTTTGCGCTGATAGAGTGTAAGTTAGGAAGCCACCAGATAGAGGAAGGTGCCGCTCACCTGCTGAAGATACGCGACTTGATTCGTGCCTACAACGCCAAGGAGCAGCAAGTGCCGCTCCGAGAGCCCGATTTGATGATGGTGATAACGGGCGGACCGATGGCATACACGCGAGAGGATGGCGTGAAAGTGATACCGCTGGCGGCGCTGAAGAGTTGATAATCTATTGATTTCTATATAATAAGGTTATGTCTGAGACAAGGTACATTTTTGTTACGGGAGGCGTCGCCTCTTCGTTAGGAAAGGGAATCATCGCCGCCTCATTAGGCAATCTGCTCAAGGCGCGCGGGTTCCGAGTTACCAACCAAAAATTAGACCCATACATCAACGTGGATCCGGGTACGCTCAATCCCTACGAGCACGGGGAATGCTACGTTACGGAAGACGGACACGAGGCGGACTTGGACTTGGGGCACTACGAGCGCTTCTTGGATGTGCGGACACACCGCGCAAACAACATCACCACGGGGCGTATCTATCAGAATGTCATCGAGAAAGAGCGCCGAGGCGACTACTTGGGCAAGACCGTGCAGGTGGTGCCCCATATCACAGACGAGATTAAGCATCAGATTCAGTTGCTGGGGCAAACCGGTAACTACGACTTCGTCATCACCGAGATTGGCGGCACGGTGGGCGACATCGAGAGCCTGCCTTACATCGAGGCGGTGCGCCAACTCAAATGGCAGTTGGGCAGAAACTGCTGCTGTATTCACTTGACCTACGTACCCTACTTGGCTGCGGCTAAGGAACTGAAAACCAAGCCGACGCAACACTCGGTGAAAGACCTGCAGCAGGAGGGTATCCAGCCCGATATCATCGTGCTCCGCACCGAGCACAACATCCCGATGGATATCCGCCGCAAGGTGGCGCTGTTCTGCAACGTGGCGGAAGACTGCGTGGTGCAATCCTTGGACGCGCCCACTATCTACCGCGTGCCGCTGAACATGCTCTCGGAGGGGCTGGACAAGGCAGTGCTGACCCGCACGGGCTTCGACCTCACGCAAGTGCCCGAGCCCGATATGACGCGCTGGAACAAGTTCTTGCAGCATTTGGAGGGCGCGCAGCAGGAGGTGAAGATAGCGCTGGTGGGCAAGTATGTGCAACTGCAAGATGCCTATAAGTCGATACGCGAGTCGCTCACCCACGCCGCGGCGTACAACGACCGTAAGTTGGTGCTCAAATCCATCCTCTCGGACAACCTGACGGCAGAGAATGTGGCGGAGGAACTGGCTGGTTATCAGGGTGTTGTTATCGCGCCGGGCTTCGGCTCCCGCGGCGTGGAAGGGAAGTTCGCGGCGTTGAAGTACGCCCGCGAGCACAAGATTCCGTGCTTCGGTATCTGCATGGGTATGCAGTGCATGGCGATAGAGTTCGCGCGCGATGTGTTGGGTTATGCGGATGCCAACTCCACGGAGTTTGACCCGAACACCACCCACAACGTGATAGACATGATGGAGGCGCAGAAGGCGTTGGTGAACAAAGGCGGCTCCATGCGCTTGGGTGCTTATCCCTGCCGCGTGAAAGAGGGCTCGCAGGTGGCAAAGATATACTTCGGCGAGCACGAGAACGAAGGGGCGCAAGCGGCGTCACATACCATCTACGAGCGCCACAGACACCGTTACGAGTTCAACCATCGGTATCAAGCGGACTTCGAGGCAAACGGCATGGAGTGCGTGGGTGTGAATCCCGACTCCGGCTTGGTGGAGATACTGGCACTGAAAGACCATCCGTGGTTCATCGGTACGCAGTTCCACCCCGAATACTCCTCCACGGTGCTGCACCCGCACCCGTTGTTTGTGGATTTTGTAAAGACAATCTGTAATCTAACCACCAATCACTGACCACTAACCACTAATGATAAGTATGGCAAAAGAATTGCAAGGCACGGAAGGGCGTGTGTTTGAGAAGTATCTGTCGGAAGACGACATCAAAGGTATTGTTTCGGATGTAGCAAAGCGTATCACCGCCGACTATGAGGGGCGTAACCCGCTGTTCATCGGTGTGCTGAACGGGGCGTACATCTATGCCGCCGACCTCTATCGGGAGATACCTGTTCGGTCGGAGATTACGTTTGTGCGGCTGAAGTCGTATGAGGGCACCTCCACGACGGGACATGTGGAGTTGGTAACACCGCTGCGCGAAGACATCAAGGGCAGAGACGTGGTGCTGATAGAGGACATTGTGGATACTGGCACGACAATGCACTATTTCAAGCAGATGTTGGTGGAGATGGGGGCAAAGTCGGTGGCGGTAACGGCATTCCTGTTCAAGCCGGAGGCACTGCTCTACCCCGATGCGGAGCCGGAGTATGTGGGGCTTTCCATACCGCGCAAGTTCGTGCTGGGCTATGGGCTGGACTACAACGGCTACGGCAGAAACATCCCCGCCGTCTACGCCCTAAAAGGCTAAGTTAGACTGTCAATAGACTGTCTGACCGCTGCGCTGAAAGACCGTTTCACTGGGGGCGCAGGCGTCTCGCCTGCGGACAAGGCGCAAGCCTTGGAGGTTCCTTCGTTGCTATCTCAAGCAGTTCGGAACGAACTGCCCGTCCGCGACTCTGTCGGGATGTCCCCGGGAAATCAGTCGTTCAGCGAACGAAGTGAGCGGTCGTTCAGCGCAGCGGTCGGACAGTGAAACGGTCGGACAGCGCAGCGGTCAATAAGATATGAGCATCAACAAAGAGATACTTCGGCTGGCAGTGCCGAGCATTCTTGCCAACATCACGATACCGTTGGTGGGGTTGGTAGATACCGCCATCGTGGGGCATATATCCGATGCCTCGGCGATAGGCGGTATTGCTATTGGCACTATGCTGTTTGATTTGTTGTATTGGAACTTCGGCTTCCTGCGCGTAGGTACCTCGGGCTTGACCGCGCAGGCGTATGGTCGGGAGAAAAAAAGTTTGCAGCCTGCTAAAGGAGGTGCGGTCTCCAGGCCGCACCACGGCAACACAAAGATTTCTATTTTTGAGCGACAAAGTGCTTGCACCTCCATGCAGATAACTCCAGCCTCGGAGGTCGGCAGTTTGCTGTATCGCAGCCTGCGGGTGGCGCTGATAGGGGCA
>JBJECJ010000076.1:0-8315 GCA_051870955.1 Paludibacteraceae bacterium
TTTAGAATGAACATGATTTTCTCTTAATCAACACAGGCTTTTACTGGTGAGCCTTAATCAACACAGGCTTTTACCGGTGAGTCGCTTGCAGAATGAATTTACTTATATCGAACTCACATTATTTAATAAAACACACCATCGCCAAGCCTCTTATTCCGTTTCGTTATTTCCCTCCGCACTCCCCTCGCTCTGGTTCGTCCAAATAAAATCACTTTTTATTTGCATATCTCAAAAATTCTTCGTAACTTTGCAGCGAATTTTGAATTAACTAATTTATTAACAATAATAATCTTTACGTACTATGAAACCGACTCATATTGAGCATCTGGGTATTGCAGTAACAAGTCTGGAGGAGGCTATGCCTTTCTTCGAGTTCTTAACCGGTGAGAAATGCTACGCCATCGAGGAAGTAGCCGACCAAAAAGTGAAGACCGCTTTCTTCAAAGTAGGTCAGACGAAGATTGAACTTTTGGAGCCTACCTGCCCCGAATCAACCATCGCCAAGTTCATTGAGAAAAACGGCGGTCGCGGCGGTGTGCACCACGTAGCTTTCAACGTAGAGAGCGTGGAAGAGGCGCTGAAAGAAGCAGAAGCAGCAGGCATCCAACTCATCGACAAGGCTCCCCGCAAAGGCGCAGAGAACCTGATGATTGCCTTCCTCCACCCCAAGAGTACCAAAGGCGTACTGACCGAACTCTGCCAGCAGCCGAAATAAGCACCTTCGGTGCTGTAGGGAACGAAACAAGTTTCGTGTAAGGAAGCGCTGACGCGCTGTAAGAAACTACGTGTATAAAAGCCCTTCGGGCTGTATATGAGGCGAAGCAGAATCCAACACTAATATAAGCACCTTTGGTGCTGTATGGGGACGAAACAAGTTTCGTGTAAGAAAGCGCTAACGCACTGTAAGAAACTACGTGTATTATGGTTCAACATTTCGAAGATTTGCTGATTTGGCAACGTTCCAGAGAACTTGTCAAAGAAGTCTATCATCTACTTCAGGACAATAAGGATTTTGGATTCCGCGACCAAATACAGCGTGCCGCAATATCTGTAATGAACAACATTGCAGAGGGATTTGATAGAAACAAATTCACTAAGGATAATGCTTTGTTTATTCATTTCTTGGGTATTGCAATCGGCTCTTGTGGAGAGGTAAAAAGTATGCTGTATGCAGCAGAGGACTTGGGCTATATATCGTCCGACAAATGTCATACATTACGCAGTTGTTGCGTTGATATAGAAATAAAAACTCGTTCTCTAATTACCTCGCTACGTACAAATACACACGAAGCGAAGCAAAGTTAATTTACACGGAGCGAAGCGTAGTTTTTTACACGAAGTTTCCAACACGAACGAAGTGAGTTTAATTACACAAAGTTAAAAATACATCATGGACCAGACTAAATTGCAGAAACTGATTGACAACCGCGTGAAGGCAGCAGCCGGCGGCGGGGAAGCAGCAGTAGAGAAACACCACGCCAAGGGCAGTTACACCGCCCGCGAGCGTATCAACATGCTCCTTGACGAAGGGTCGTTTGAGGAAGTGAACATGTTCCTTACCCATCGTTGCCACGACTTCGGGATGGAGAAGAAAGTATTCTTGGGCGACGGCGTTGCCGTAGGTTCGGGTACTATCGACGGCCGTCTCGTTTTTGTTTTCGCACAAGATGCCACCGTCATCGGCGGTTCTTTGAGCGAGACCATGGCGCAGAAGATTTGCAACGTGATGGACCAAGCCGTTAAACTCGGTGCTCCTATCATCGGTTTGAACGACTCGGGCGGCGCACGTATTCAGGAAGGCGCCTGCGCATTGGCAGGTTATGCCGAGATTTTCGAGCGTAACATCCTTGCCAGCGGCGTTGTGCCCCAAATCAGTGTTATCTTCGGTCCCTGCGCCGGTGGTGCCGTATATAGCCCCGCGCTGACCGACTTTATCATGATGACCGAGCAGAACTCTTACATGTTCATCACGGGTCCGAAGGTGGTTAAATCCGTTACCGGAGAGGACGTTACCGTAGAGCAACTGGGTGGTGCAAAGGTGCACGCAACCAAGTCGGGTGTTACCCACTTCGTAGCCGCTACCGAGGAAGAGGCGCTGGCAGAAGTGCGCCGTCTCATCTCGTTCATCCCGCAGAACAACATGGAGGAGGCGCCGCTGATGAAGTGCACCGACGACCCCATGCGCGTGGAGGAGAGCCTGAACGAGGTAGTTCCCGCAGACCCCAACAAGCCTTACGACATGAAGGATATCATCTACACCATCGTGGACAACGGCGACTTCATGGAGGTGCAGAAAGACTATGCGAAGAACATCATCTGCGGTTTCGCCCGCTTCAACGGTCGCTCCACGGGTATCATTGCCAACCAGCCTAACTGGATTGCCGGTGTGCTTGACTGCGATGCCAGCCGCAAAGCCGCCCGCTTCGTGCGTTTCTGCGATGCGTTCAACATCCAGATTCTCACCCTCGTGGACGTTCCGGGCTTCCTCTGCGGTACAGGTCAAGAGTACGCAGGTATCATTGACCACGGAGCAAAACTGATGTTCGCCTTTGGCGAGGCTACGGTGCCCAAGGTTACCGTTACTATCCGCAAGTCGTACGGCGGTAGCCATATCGTGATGAGTTGCAAGCAGTTGCGCGGCGATGTATGCTACGCATGGCCTAACGCGGAGATTGCCGTGATGGGTGCAAGCGGTGCAGTAGGCGTGCTCCAAGCCAAAGCGCTCAAAGCCATCGAAGACCCCGAAGAAAAGAAGAAATTTATTGCGGAGAAAGAGGAGGAATACAAAGAACTCTTTGCAAGCCCCTATCAGGCAGCCAACCGCGGATATATCGACGACATCATTGAGCCGCGCAACACGCGCAAGCGCATCATCCGTGCCTTCGAGAACCTGCAGACCAAGCGCCTGACCAACCCGCTGAAGAAGCACTCGAACATCCCTCTGTAATCAAGCGGAGAAATTGTAAAATAGTAAATTGTCAAATTGTCAAATAAACTATGTTATTGCTTGAAGTAACCCAACAAGTGGGCATAACCGGTCAAACCTGGTTCATCACGGGTGTCGGCTTCGGCATGGTGCTACTCCTACTCTTTGTGTTCATCTACGTGATGAAACTAATGGGTAAGATTATGCGCCCGCGCGTGAAGGCTGTGAAGAAAGAGGCTGCCAACGAAGAGCAAACCGAGTCGGTGGTGCACAAACAGCGTGAGGACCGCATCGTCCTCACGGGTGATGCCACCGCCGCTATCGCGCTCGCGCTGCACCTCTACTATAACGGCGTGCACGATGAAGAAGACACCAAAATCACTATCCAACCCCACCGTACACAATGGAACAACAAGATGTACGGCATGAATAACTTACACAGATAAACCACAATGAAAAAATTTAAGTTTACGATTGCCGGTCAACCCTACGACACGACCGTCAACGAGATAGAACCCAATGTATGCGAGGTAACGGTGAACGGTACCGTTTTCCAAGTAGAGATTGAGAAACAAGAGACCGTCAAGAAGAAGCCTGTTGTGGCTCCGCGTCCCGCCGCTGCGGGTGCTGCTACATCGGCTGCTAAGCCCGCCGCTGCGCCCGCTTCCGCAGGCACTACAGTAGTGAAATCGCCGCTGCCCGGCAGCATCGTGAAGGTGATGGTACAAGCCGGTCAGGACATCAAGAAAGGCGATACCCTCCTCACCATGGAGAGCATGAAGATGGAGAACGTGATTGCCTCTGAGGTAACCGGTAAGGTGAAGAACGTGCTTGTTCAGCCCGGTCAGAACGTGATGCAGGACGACAAACTCGTGGAGATAGAAGTGGCTGCCGCTCCTGCCGGGGACGCAGGCGTCTCGCCTGCGGTTCAAAGCCAGCCGTCCACCAAACCTGCTCCCGCAGCCCCCAAAGCAGAGCCCGCTCCTGCACCTGCGCCGAAGGCAGCACCTGCTGCCGCTCCCGCCGGAGGGACAAAGATTACCTCTCCCCTACCCGGCTCGGTTATCAAAGTGCTGGTCAGCGAAGGACAAGCCGTGAAGAAAGGCGACACGCTGCTCACCTTGGAGAGCATGAAGATGGAGAACGCCATCATGGCAGAGTGCGATGGTACTGTAGCGAAAATCGCCGTAACCGCAGGACAAAACGTAATGCAGGAAGACCTCCTGGTGGTAATTGCATAACATTTCATGTTGGTCATTGCATGTTAGGCATTGCATGTTTTTCATTTCATGTTAAGCATTCCATGTTTGGCATTGCATGTTAAGTTAGTTTCTATTTAATAAACTTATAGTCTATTATTATGATTAATAGTTTTGAAGAATTAGTGATTTGGCAAAGGTCAAGAGAACTAACCAAATCTATATATTTACTCCTTCAAAACAATCGGGACTATGGTTTTCGTGATCAAATACAAAGGGCTTCAGTATCCATTATGAGCAATATAGCAGAAGGGTTTGGAAGAAACAAGCACAGCCAAACTAATGCTATGTTTATTCATTTTTTGGGGATATCATTAGGCTCGTGTAATGAAACAAAAAGTTTGTTATACTTGGCAGAAGATTTGGGTTATTTATCACAGATAGAGTGCAGAAATCTTAGAGAACTTTGTACTGATATTGATTTTAAGATTAATGCATTAGTCAATGTGTTACAATCCAATGCAAAGCCAACAGGAACTGACAAACATAACATGACCAACAGGAACTGACAACACAACGTGATAAACAAAGAAAACTATGCTTGAAGATTTGTTACGGTTCTTCCAAGAGATGGGATTTATGAATATAGACTGGCGTCAGGGGGTGATGCTGTTTGTATCGTTCTTCCTCCTCTTCTTGGCGATTAAGAAGCAGTATGAACCGCTGCTGTTGCTCCCTATTGCGTTCGGAATGTTGCTGACCAACCTCCCCGGTGCAGAGATGTACCACCCGGAGTTGTGGACACGTTTCCTTGACGCAAACGACCCTGCATACCACAGTTACGGCGCTATCTTGAAAGAAGCAGGTCTGCTGGATGTGCTCTATATCGGTGTAAAAACGGGCGTGTATCCCTGCTTGATATTCATCGGCGTAGGTGCGATGACCGACTTTGGTCCGCTGATTGCCAACCCGAAATCGCTCATCCTCGGCGCTGCTGCTCAGATTGGTATCTTCATCACTTTCCTCTGCGCATCGGCGGCTTTCACCCCCGCAGAGGCAGGTTCTATCGGTATCATCGGCGGCGCTGATGGTCCTACGAGTATCTTCCTTACTTCGAAATTGGCTCCCCACTTGCTCGGTCCCATCGCCATCGCGGCATACTCGTACATGGCATTGGTACCGGTGATTCAGCCGCCCATCATGCGACTGCTGACCACCGAGAAAGAGCGTAAAATCAAGATGAAGCAACTCCGCTCGGTGAGCAAGACAGAGAAGATTGTCTTCCCCGTGATTATCACCGCCGTAGTGGCATTGGTATTGCCCGACGCAGCGCCGCTGATTGGCTGCTTGATGTTGGGTAACCTGATGAAGGAGTGCGGCGTCGTTGACCGCTTGAGCAAGACTGCGCAAAACGAGTTGATGAACATCGTGGTCATCTTCCTCGGTCTATCGGTTGGCGCAACGGCTACGGGTGCTACTTTCCTGAACTTGAAGACACTGCTTATCCTCGCCATGGGTATCATCGCCTTTGGTATGGGTAGCGCAGGCGGTGTGCTGCTGGCTAAGTTTATGAACTTGTTCTTGAAAGAGAAGATTAACCCGCTGATTGGTTCTGCCGGCGTGAGTGCCGTGCCGATGGCAGCCCGCGTGAGCCAAGCGGAAGGTCAGAAAGCCGACCCGAGCAACTTCCTCCTCATGCACGCCATGGGTCCGAACGTAGCCGGCGTCATCGGCTCTGCCGTAGCCGCAGGTGTACTGCTCACCATGCTGGGATAAGCCACTATCCACATACAGAAAACGCCCCTATCGGATTGGTCCGACAGGGGCGTTTTTGTATGGGTTTCTCGTTAGATAGTGCGTCTAATTTTGGGATTATAGTAAGATTTTCGTTACCTTGTAAACGAAAAGTTATTCACTCACTATCACCCAAAAAGTTTGGAAGATAAGTTTGAGGTCGTACCAGAAACTTTGCTTCTCTACATATTCCAAGTAGAGCCGCAATTTCTCTTGCATGATGACTTCTATGTAGTACTTTTCCGGGTCTTCTGCTTTCTCTAAGAGTTCATTCTCATTGCGAAATTTGATACTGGCAGGGTCTGTTATACCGGGGCGAACATCAAGCACATGCAATTGCTCTTTGGTCCAATAGTCCACATAGTGTCGCACCTCGGGGCGAGGTCCGACCAGACTCATGTCGCCAATAAACACATTTATCAACTGGGGCAGTTCGTCTATCTTGAACTTACGGATGAAATAGCCCGAGCGCGTAACGCGAGGGTCGCGCCCGCCGATGGTAACAAGGCTACCTTTGTCAGACCCAACGCGCATAGAGCGGAACTTAAAAATACGGAAATCACGATTGTAACGCCCGACACGCACCTGACGATAAAAGACCGGTCCCGGTGAGTCTAACTTAATCCAAACAGACACCAAAAGGAATAAAGGAGACAACAAAAGCAATCCTACTCCACTCGCCAAAATATCAAACACTCGCTTCATCTTGTCGCACTATTTGGCAGATACAATCGCCACAAAATTGTCAATCATATACTGCACTTCCTCGTCCGTCAAGCAAGTATGCAGCGGCAAGGTAATCTCATTCGCAAAACGAGCATACGCATTCGGATAGTCGGCAATATCAAATCCTAAGTTTTTGTATGCCGTCATCATAGGAAGAGGTTTATAGTGTACATTCGTTGCTATACCCTGCTCAGCCATTCGGACGATAATTTCTTGTCTGCGCTCTGTGTCTGCGCCCGGTATTCGTGTAATATAGAGGTGTCCGGAAGAGCGGTGTTGCTCGTTATAGTGGTTAAGCACCTCAATACCCAACGGGCGAAAAGCCTCATCATACCTGCGGATAATCTCCCGACGTCGCTCAAGCAACGCAGGATAACGCTTCAACTGTACCAATCCGAGAGCCGCCATGATATCGGTCATGTTACATTTGTACCACGGACCGACAATATCATACTCCCAAGCCCCTAACTTGGTTTTTGCCAAGGCATCTTTGGACTGCCCATGCAACGAATAGAGTTGCGCCATGTGGTAGAGTTCATCCTCGTCTATGCCGGAAATGGGTCTCCACGTGAGTGCACCCCCTTCTGCGGTGGTCAGGTTCTTCACCGCATGGAAGGAGAACGACGTGAAATCCGCCACAGAACCAATCATCTGTCCATGATAAGAAGCCCCGAAAGCATGTGCCGCATCCGCACAAATCGCTACACGCCCTATGGCACGCTGTATGTCATTAGAGGGTTGGAACAGCATCTTCTTGCGTTCAACAATGGCAAATATGCGGTCGTAATCACAAGGGATACCGGCAAGGTCCACCGGAATAATTGCTTTCGTGGCAGGCGTTATTGCTTTTTCCAAAGCCTCATAGTCCATCTCCAAGCAGTCGGGCTGTACATCCACCATCACCAACTTGGCTCCCACATGGCACACGACCGATGCAGAGGCAGTATATGTATAAGCAGGGACTATCACCTCATCGCCGGCACCTATACCCAATAAGCGCAACGCCATCTCGGCACATGCGGTCTGCGAATTGAGACACACCGCCTTGTTCACACCCACATAGGCAGCTATCTGCCGCTCAAATTCTTTAGTTCTCGGACCGGTCGTAATCCATCCGCTTAGGATGGCATCCGCTACCTCTTTCACCTCCGCTTCCGTCATATCCGGCGGAGAAAACGGGATATTAAAACGTTTCATAATATACTATCGTTTATAACTTCTAATCAATATCTTTGATAAATTGCATATATGTTCCTCTATGTTGCCTAAGTCTCATGCCCATTTTATAATAGAAAGCAATTCCTCTTGTATTTCCTGCCCATGTAGCGAGCGTAAAGGGTTTAACACCCCTTGTTCTTAACAATTGATCGTATGCCTGAAAAAGCGCTACACTTACGCCCTTCCCCCTGCATTCCGGCAAAACGCCAATAGACAAAAGCGATGCAGTTGGTATATTTACATCTTCAGATAAATAGGTAATTTTAAGTTTGGAAGCATGTGTAATTCGGCGTTTTATTTTCTGCCACTCCGACTTTATAGCTCCTCTCACTTTCTTCCATGCTAACGGATGTCCCTGTATCAACAGCATCAGTGTTTTTCTAATAAGTGTCCCAACATTACTAGTGTTGCGATAAATTATCGCGATATATTAATAAAAAACTGATTATAAG
>JBJECJ010000077.1:0-1758 GCA_051870955.1 Paludibacteraceae bacterium
CAACATGGCAGAGTACGACGCGCCGACGGGTAACCTGAGCACCTCCGCCGATGAGACCAACGGCTTGCGCAAGGTTGTTCGCGACGGGCAAGTGCTCATCCTCCGCGGTGAGAAAGTTTATACTATCTTGGGCGAACAACTATAAGGTAGGATACGCAGAGAAACAAGAACCATCTCTATTCATATAAAAAGAGCGGGGCTGTCAGTAATTTGACAGCCTCGCTTGGTGGTGAGGGGGTATGGTCTATTTCTCCCAAGGGGTATCGGGTATATGGTTCTGGAATGCCAAATAACGAGACAGCACAAAGAAATAGTCGCTCAGGCGATTGACGAAGCGCAAGAGTTCCGCCTCTACCTGCGTATCCTGCAAAACGGCTTCTTCGGCTTGCAGACGGACGATGTCGCGCTCGAGGCGTCGTGTGGTAGTTCGGCAGATATGCGCACACGCCACTTGCTCATTCCCCGCAGGCAAGATAAAACAGCGTTGGGGAGGCATTTCGCTCTGCATATCGTCAATCCAGCGCTCAACTTGCGCTACATCGTCGGCGTCTATCCACAGACCGGGCGCAAGACTCAAAGCGGCACCTATATTGAAGAGTTTATGCTGCAACCATAGCAATTGCTTATCCGCAGCAGGCAGGTGCAATGCTCGGAGGGCACCCACAAAAGCATTCAACTCATCGGCAGTGCCATAGGCTTCCAAGCGACGCGAAGATTTGGAGACGCGCTCCTTATTGGCAAGCGAAGTGTCGCCTTTATCTCCTGTTTTCGTGTATATTGACATATTTAGATGATGGGTTGTTTCTTTAGTTTGATACGGTAATGCTTCTTCAGATAGTGGTGGTCAAAGAAAAGTACACCGACATGCAGGAAATCCATTGTGGTAGTTACTTGCGGCAGTTGTTGCAGTTCAGACCATGCCTGCTCCATCTCATCGGAGTAATGGATATCGTCTATTGCGATAATACTCTTGGCGTGGGTGCGCTTTAGCAGTTGTTTCACATAGCGCATAGTAGCTTCGTAGGTATGATTGGCATCCACAAAGGCAAAATCAACCTCTTTGCCTGATAAAGCAGCGGAGAGCGTATCGTCGATGTTTCCAATTATCTGCTCTATATTCTGTATGCCTAATCTTTGCCAGACTTGCGCCGCTTGGTTGGCAATCTCTGCACTTCCTTCGAGGGTGATTACTCGATTTCGGGAATGGGGCTTCGCCAGATAGGCGGTAGTGATACCCAGAGAAGTTCCCAACTCGAAGATAGTAAGCGGCTTCTGTGATTGCTGCGAGAGGAAGACCAACCATCGAAAAAAAATTTGAGCAACCGCGGGCTTTTCCAAACTGCTATTCGCTATATCGCAAACAGAGCGAGTCTCGTCATCGTTGTCCCTATTTCCGGTGCCATAATCCACTACCCTAAGGGCACGGGTATTGGTTTTCAGAAACGTTCTTTGCACCTCAATATCGCGCCAGCAATAGTAGGCATTATCGTCCCAAAGCAGGATATTCACCAAATAGAACAGATACGGAGAATGTATTCCTTCGCCTCTTGTGTTCCATGCTCCGAAGAGATGTCTAAGATAGGCTCGGGCACGGAGTAAAACTATTTGGAGATTTAACTGCATACAGTAAGAAATATACGGTGCAAAGATAGTATAATTTTTTGATATATGCAAATAAAAGTGCTTCGTGGGGCGATTTCCATAAACAAAGAGCCTTGAAGATTTCTCTTCAAGGCTCTGAAAGTGGCGGCTACCTAC
>JBJECJ010000078.1:0-8074 GCA_051870955.1 Paludibacteraceae bacterium
TTTAGAATGAACATGATTTTCTCTTAATCAACACAGGCTTTTACTGGTGAGCCCTCACCCCCGAGTAAAGAGTTAACGATTAGTTAGTGATTAGTTAGTGATTAGTTAGTGATTAGTTAGTGATTGTCGGGTGATTATCGGGTGATTGTCGGAAGATTCAGCCGACGATTTCCTTACCATAAAGAGAGGGTATAACAAAACAAGGCTGCCTAACCGACATAGTCAGGCAACCTTGTTTCTTTTTGGAGGCTTTGCAGCACGTAACGCTTAACTCAGCGTGAACACATTATCCAACAGAGCCAAATAACCTATCACATACAAAAGGTGCGAGTTCGCACTATATCGGTTGGATTCAGTCTCTTTTCCCCAATTAAGAACATACAGAGCAATGGACACCTCCATGACTATAGCATATTCTACATACTTTGAGGTAGAAAAGACGGGACAAAAGAAAAGACCTGAAAATAGCAGCGCACAAAGGATAGCGCTTACTGTGAGGTGCCATGCATGGCGGGAATGGCGCTTCATATAGAAGACTTCCCATAGATGACATCCTATTATCAGTGCACTGCAAGCATAGATAGCCCCTAACTGATATGGGTACAAGAAATGAAAAGCACTACTAAACGATAAACAGACCCACAGTTGAATAAAAGCGACCCAACTTTGTGGCGTATTTTTAACCAATTCTACTCCTCTAAACTTTTTCATAAACAGATAGTTTTAATTGAATAGTGAAACATGTTGATACATGGTCTGATGAATGGCGCCTTATCAAAACCGAGTGCAAAAGTACTGCTTTTATACGACATACGCAAGGAAAGAGCGTGCACAAATACACATACGCAATCTACTGATATTCAGTAGAAAGAGACTTTTGGTGCGTACACAAATGCAAATTCAGCCTGTCGGCAGCAGGCTTTCTTAGGCAGAAATCGCCAAGGAATGGAGGTAATGAGCCAGATTAGCCGAGGTCGTGTGCAGTTTCTGAGCAATTCGCTGCTTGTAGGTACGAATACCCTTCGGAGAATAGTGCACCCACTCTGCAATCTCCGTCAGCGTGGCATTCGGATAGAGCAGGTAGTAGGTACAAAAGACTATCTCTTGCTCGCTCAGAGCATTCGTCTGCTCTAACTTGCTCATCAGGTGAAACAACTGCGGACTGACGGTCTCGCGAAGAACAGCGTATCGGTGCCAAGCCTTGCAGGGCACGGGATAAAGCATGGCCAAGTGCAAGATATTATGCTCCAGTTCCGTTGCACGTTCCTCTTGCAGATTAACAATCTGCTTTTCTTGGTGCGCCAATAGCGTCTCTTTCTCCCGGATATGTGCCTTGTGTTGGCGGGTAGAAAGGGAGAAAAACACTAAAACAAACAGACACACCACCCCGATAAAACTCACAACCACTTTCCAAACGGCAAAAGGGTCCGGCTGCGCCAAGTAGGTCTCCACCAAGAAAGCAGCGCGAATCAGTTCCGCGTTCGTGCTTCCCTCTGCCGCTGCCTGCAAACGACTCATCGCTGTACGCAACGACTGACGGAACCGAGACGCGCCTACTACCATCTGGTCTGCTTCAATATAGCAGGCAGCCGCCTCTTCATAGCGCTCCTGTTGCTCATAGTTTCTACCTAACTGATAGGTCAGCAAGGCGATACGAGGACCGTACATCGCGTGGAGAGGGAGTTGTTGATAGCGTTGCAACGCGTCGCTCAGGCGAGCCGTATCGGCATACACAGAATCATACCCCGCCTGTCGCACCTCATAGAACACCGCGTCCGCCCCGCTAAACACACTGCAACTACTCACCGCACACAACACCAAGCCCAATAAACACCCTGTTACGAGCCTACGAAAAGCAGCAAAGAAAGGGATGTTCGCACCCATACCGCGAGTGAGTGATTTTCCTTTCTTCATCATATGTAGCGCCTCAAGTCGGCGAAGCCCGAGAACCATATGGGTATAGACTACTAACATATTGTATTGTGCAGAGTTGGGTAGGAGTATATCGTTCGTATGTACCCGAAAAGGCAATTTTGGGTACATTCCCATTTACTTATGTACCCGAAAAGGCGATTCTGGGTACATTCATATTTACCCATATATCGGGGAGATGGTTGTGAAGGGTATATATCAGACCGGAGATATCGATTCTATTATCTCGGTATTGTTATTCTCAATAGGCAACTCACGGTTCATAAACAACTCTATCAACCGCACATTCATATAATAGTTGGTATGCTTTATTTTCACCTTCTCCAACAAACCTGTTTCAACTATCATATCCAAGTACTTGGTCGCCGTTTTCCTTTGTACCAACATGTCTTGTTGAATAAACTCTATTTTTGTATATGGATGAAAGAATAGGTTGTTTAACAACTCATGTTTATATTGTCTTCCAAACAAAGGACGAAGAATGTTTTTATATTCCGACATCAATAGGGATATTCCTTTGATTAATCGTATTGTTTCTTCCGCAGTCTCCTCTACGCCTTTCAATATAAATAGTATCCACTTTTCCCACTCTGCTTGGTTATCGGCTCCCGCATCTCTTATGCTCTGGATAAGGCGATAGTACTCTCCCTTGTTATGCGTGATATATCTGCTCAAATATAACACAGGCAAATCCAACAAGTTGTTAATAACAAGATACAGAATAGAAATAATACGCCCCGTTCTGCCGTTACCATCATAAAAAGGATGGATACTTTCGAACTGGTGATGTATAATAGCCATCTTAATAAGCGGGTCAATATCCTGCATGTCCGGCTCATTGATGTACTGCTCCAGATTATGCATCAACTGCTCTATTTGTACCTTACTTTGAGGTGGTCTATACACAACTTCTTTGCGTTGATTTTGCAACACTGTGCCCGGACCTGCACGAAAACCGCCTTTGTTATTCTCTAATACTTCTTGTATTTGTTTAATATAATTAAGAGTCAATAATTTCTTGTCGCGCACCAACGAGAAGCCTTTTTGCATGGCTTGCCTATAACTCAATACTTCCTTTGCAGAAGCATTTATGACTGTTTCTTTTAAGTTCAACTCTGCCTTGTACAAATCATCTTGGGTGGTTACGATATTCTCTATTTCGGAACTGTCTTTTGCCTCTTGAAGTGTCAGCGAGTTTATCAAAATCTGCTCATTAGGTATAGTTAGAGCGACGCCTTTCAATTCTGCCAATTTACGATTGGCACGATTGACCTGACGCAGAATCTCTCTGGTCTCGAAATCATATAGAAGCGGTAATTCAGGTATGTTGTACTCAATCATAACATCAAAAGTCTGTTATTTTAGTCCATTCCAAACAATTGTGTAGCCATCTTCCGCGTTGTGGTATTTTATTCTTCCGAGAAGTGGACAAGCACATGGCGGTAGGAGTTGAATATCTTTGACTTGGAGACAAAGCCGAGGTAGCGGCGGTCTTGGTCCACCACGGGGAGATTCCATGCGCCGGTGTCCTCAAAGACCTCCATCACCTTATCCATGGGCATGTCGTGCGTCAGTATGGCTTCGGGCGAGGTCATGAGTTGTTGCACCGTGAAGCGCTTGTACAGCCGAGGCTGGAACATGATGTTGCGCACCTCATCCAGCAGGAGCACGCCGCGAAGATGCCCCTCATGGTCAATCACGGGGAAGATATTGCGGTGGCTCTCGGCAATGACCTTCACCAGTTCGCCCAGCGTCATCTCGGGGAAGACGGTGATGAGGTCGGTCTCCAAGACGTTGTCCATCTTCAAGAGCGTGAGCACATTGCGGTCTTTGTTGTGGGTAAGGAGTTCGCCTTTCTGCGCCAGACGCATGGCATAGAGACTGTGAGGCTCGAATATCTTGATAGTGAGATAAGAGACGACGGACACTACCATGAGCGGCATGAAGAGGTGGTAGCCGCCTGTGAGTTCGGCAATGAGGAAGATACCCGTGAGCGGTGCGTGCATGACGCCCGCCATCAGTCCCGACATGCCCACGAGGGCGAAGTTCGACTCAGGCACAAGGACACCGATGGTGTTGAGTATGCGTGCGGTAACAAAGCCCGTGAGGGCACCCATGAAGAGAGAGGGCGCAAAGATACCGCCCACGCCGCCACCGCCGTTGGTCGCCACCGATGCCACTATCTTGAAGATGATGATAAGCGTGAAATAGCCTATGATGACCCATGTGGATGTGCCGAGTCGTTCAAACGGGCTATTGCTGATAGCCGAGAGCGAGTCGCCGTTAATCAACTGTGTGATAACGCCATAGCCTTCACCATAGAGCGGGGGGAAGAGGAAGATGAGGATACTGAGGGTAACGCCTCCAATGAGTATCTTCAGCCAGAAGTTGCCCACCTTGTGCTTCATCCATTGCTCCATGTGGTTCATGCCCCGCGTGAAGTAAAGCGACACCAATCCGCAGACTACACCCAGCAGCAGGTACCACGGTATGCGCGCTACGCTGAACGGCTCGTAAGTGGAGAGGGGGAACATCGGGTCGAGCCCCGTAGCCATATAAGAGATAGCCGTGGCGGTAACGGAGGAGATGAGCAGCGGTGCCACCGATGCCATCGTCAGGTCCATCATCAGCACCTCAAGGGTGAAGACCAGCCCCGCTATGGGTGCCTTGAAGATACCTCCGATGGCTCCCGCCGCGCCGCAGGCAATCATCAACATCATCGTCTTCTGCTCCAAGCGGAAAAGTTTGGCAAGGTTGGAGCCTATGGCAGCACCCGTGAGCACAATAGGTGCCTCAGCACCGACCGAGCCGCCGAAGCCAATGGTCAATCCCGAACCAATGATGGAAGACCACATGTTGTGCGCCTTGATGATGGACTTGCGTTGGGAGATGGCATAGAGTATCTTGGTGATACCATGCGAGATGTCGTCTTTGACCACATAGCGGACGAAGAGCGCCGCCAGCGTGATACCAATCATCGGACAGATAAGGTACCAAAAGGTATGCTCACCCGCTATGAGTTTAGTCTCTATCAGCCATTGTATCAGATGGATAAACTGCTTGAGGATATTTGCTGCCAGAGCAGCAAAGCAGCCGACAAAGAAACTCAAGAGGAGCACCAATTGCTTCTCGCTAATATGGCGCTCCCTCCAGTCTATTATTTTATCGTACAGGGTCAAATTTGGATTAAAGATAAAGGATGAAGGATGAAAGACTGATTGGTTTCGTATGGATAAAGGATGAATAATTGGTGTATAGACAAAGGTAATTCGTCTTTAATCCTTTGTCCTTAATCTTTAATCCTTTCCATTATTTCTTCTTCGGAGGGGTTACGGGCGATGATGGTGCCCTCCTTGTTGATTAACAGGGTAGTGGGGATATACATCACGCCGTATTGGTCGCTCGGGCTATTGTCGGCAACGGTGTCGCGTACCTGTCGCCACGGGAGTTGCTCCTCGTCCAGTGCTTTGAGCCAAGCGGTCTCCTCCTGGTCCACACTCACGCCGAGTATCTGCAACTTGCCTGCCGGTTGGGCAGCGTATATCTCTTTCAAGACAGGCAGCAGCCTGCGGCAAGGACCGCACCACGATGCCCAGAAATCCACCAACACATACTCCGTCTGCCCTACCAATTCGCCCAATGAGAGCAAGTTGCCATCGGGCTGCGGCAGTTGGAAATCGATGAACGGGCAGCCTGCTTGAGTGCTCTTGGTAGCCAAGAAGCGGGCATGTTTCTGCGCCAAGCGTTCGTTTCGGAACATACTCTCGGGCATAGCGTTGAACGCCTCCTCTATCTGCTCATCGCTAAGGATGCCGTACATATCGAGAAAGACCGAGTCGCTGTACTCTTCGCCGAGGTGCGCCATCAGGAAATCGAAGCCTGTCGGGACAAAGGCTTCGATGACGGAGTCCTTGCCCTCGCGGGTAGTCTGCGCTTCATACTGCACCATCAGTTCGTCTGTCAAAGCCTCGTACTGCTGCTTGAGAGAAGGCTTATTGCAGGAGGCTAAGACACAGACGGCTGCTACTAAGAAAATGGACTTTTTCATGCTTGTTGAAATAATAGGTATTATTTGTTAGTCGCACTGTTCGAGGACGAGGGCGGTACGTGCGGGGAGGTAGAGACGGAGCCAGCCTTTGTGTTGGTCAGCATACAAGGGGTCTGCCACCGTGAAGTGCTCCACGCTGTCGTCGTTCTGCGCAAAGCCTGCGAACTCCTTCGCATCGGTATCCAGCACCACGCGGTACTTCCCTTCGGGGGCAAGGAAGCCGTAGTCGGTGAAGGACTTCTGCCAGTTCCAGTTGAAGACAAAGATGAGTTTGCCGCGACGGTATGCCACCACTTGGTCTCCCTCGTTGTCCCAAAGGTTATAGACCCAAGGCAGGTGGGTGCCGCACTCGTCTTTCTCGTAGTGTAACTTGCTGCGGAGCAGGTGTATCATCCGCTCATCGAAACGGTTGAGGTCGGCATAGAAATAGTTGGGGTTGTCCACCAAGTCCCATTGGCGACGGGCATACTTACAACTCCATCCGTTACCCTCACGGGGGAAGTCAATCCACTCGGGGTGTCCGAACTCGTTGCCCATGAAGTTGAGGTAACCACCATTGATGGTAGAGGCGGTAACGAGGCGTATCATCTTATGGAGTGCGATACCACGGTCCACCATATAGGTAGAGTGTCCGTGCTCGAAGTGCCAGTACATATCGGCGTCAATCAGGCGGAAGATGATGGTCTTGTCGCCCACCAGTGCCTGGTCGTGGCTCTCGGCGTAGGAGATGGTCTTCTCGTCTTGGCGGCGATTGGTCATCTCGTAGAGGATATGCCCTGCTTTCCAGTCCTCGTCGCGCACCTCCTTGATGTACTTAATCCAGAAGTCGGGGATACCCATGGCGAGTCGGTAGTCAAAGCCCATGCCGCCATCCTTAATGGGATAAGCGAGTCCGGGCATGCCCGACATCTCCTCGGCGATGGTGATAGCCTTGGTCTTCACTTGGTGAATGAGTTTGTTCGCCAGCGTGAGGTACATGATAGCGTCGCCGTCCTGGTTCATATTGTAGTAGGAACCGTAGCCGTTGAAGTCCTCACCCAAGCCGTGGCTGAGGTAAATCATCGAGGTAACGCCATCGAAACGGAAGCCGTCGAAGTCGTATTCATCGAGCCAGTACTTGCAGTTAGAGAGCAAGAAATGGAGCACCTGGGGCTTTCCGTAGTTGAAACAGAGACTATCCCACGCGGGGTGCTCGCGGCGACCGCCGTCGTGGAAGTACTGATACCCCGTGCCGTCGAAGCGTCCCAGTCCCTCCAGTTCGTTCTTCACTGCATGGGAGTGCACCAAGTCCATGATGACCGCCAATCCCATGCCGTGGGCATCGTCAATGAGTGCTTTCAGTTGCTCGGGGGTGCCGAAACGGCTGGAAGCAGCAAAGAAGTTGCTGACATGATAGCCAAAGGAGCCATAATAGGGGTGCTCCTGTATCGCCATGATTTGTATGCAGTTGTAGCCCAACTCCGCTACGCGGGGGAGGACATTGAGACGGAACTCCTCGTAGGTGGATACCTTCTCCTCTGCGGAGGACATGCCGATATGGCACTCGTATATATACAGCGCCTCGTCCTTCTTCGCCTTGACTATCTTGCCTTTGTGCTTCCACTCATAAGGTGTCTTCGGTTCCCATACCTGGCAGGAGAAAATCTTGGTTACCTCGTCTTGCACCACGCGGTTGGCATAGGAGGGGATACGCTCTCCCGCGCCTCCGTTCCACTCCACGAGCAGTTTGTACAACTGTCCGTGCTTGAGTGCGCGCGCCGGCAGGTTGATTTCCCAGTTGCCGTTGTCGATAGGCTGCAAGCGATATGCTTCGTCTTTCTGCCATCCGTTCATGTCTCCGATGAGGTAGATAGCCGTAGCGTTAGGTGCCCACTCGCGGAAGACCCATCCTTTCTTCGTGCGGTGCAGACCGAAATACAGGTATCCGTCCGCCCACTCAGCCAACTTGGCACCATTGGTAATCTCTTGCTCCTTGCGGAGTGC
The DNA here is from genome assembly GCA_051870955.1 of Paludibacteraceae bacterium. Classification (GTDB taxonomy): domain Bacteria; phylum Bacteroidota; class Bacteroidia; order Bacteroidales; family Paludibacteraceae; genus Colicola. Next base: position 7,964 of record JBJECJ010000078.1, read on the forward strand.
ATAGTCATAACGCCCTTGGATAGCCGCCTCATAGGGCTGCAAATACGGGTCAGATTGAATAAGTTTCAATGTTTGTTTCATATTATCGGGTTGGTTGTTGTTTTGCGGTTA
>JBJECJ010000079.1:0-20506 GCA_051870955.1 Paludibacteraceae bacterium
GCACGTGGAGCGCGTGCGTAACTATCACGATATGTACAACTTAGAGTTGTTTCGGTTGGCGGCGGAGGAGCGTGTGCCGTTGGTGGATATCACCACGCCGTTTCTGCTGAGCCGCGACTATCAGGCGAACCTGTGCGCCGACGGTATCCATCCGAACGCCGCTGGGCATCGGATGATGGCGGAGTGGATAGCCAGTCGATTGAAAGACCGCGCTGCGCGCTGAACGACCACTACCTACCCGAACAGCGGTCTAACAGTCTTAAAATGACCTTTCTTAATAATTGTAATCTTTTTCGTAATGTGGTGGCTTGCGTATGTGGGGAAATAGCAGTAATTTTGCACCCGAAAATGAAAATGCTATTTTTAGGTACAAAATACGCAATAAAGTTATGAAAAATCTTAATATGAGTACATTTAAGTGGTTAGTGGTCAGTGGTCAGTGGTTAGTGGTTCGTGGTCAGTGGTTCGTGGTCAGTCTCTTGCTGCTGATGGCTGGCACTATACAGGCACAGCAGTTGCCGAACGCGAGTTTTGAGGACTGGAGCGGGACACCGTTTGACGGCAATATACAGCCTGCGAGTTGGAACGTGAGCAACGTAACGCAGTTTGGTTTTAAGTTTAATTTTGCTTATCAAGAGGCGGGGCATACGGGCAACTATTCGCTGCGTGTGCAAGACCGTGAGATTGGTGCCGCGGGTATCACGGAGGTGAGCCCGGGTTATTTCTCGCTGGGTCAGCCGTGGGTGTATATCGAGAGCCTGACGAAGGTGTCGTATGCTACGGCGGGTACGGAAGGCGGTATGAGTTTCACCTACCGCCCCGACTCGATGTCGGTGTGGATAAAGCGCACGGGAAACAACACCGACAAGGAGGATTTTTATCTGCTGTACTACGCGTGGTCGGGCACGGCAAAGAGCAGCAAGTACAAAGGCAAGAACGGCAGTTGTACTTCGGTAACGAAGACCAACGAGGAGAGCGATGTGCGTATTGCGCTGGACGGCAACGAGTGCGGTACCGACCAGAAAGCCAATCAGATAGCGGAGGGTATGTGGCGCGAGCGCAAGACCTACGGCGACTGGACAAATATCAAGGTGCCTATTTACTATTTCAACAACGACGCGCCGACGATGATGAACATCATCTTCTCGGCGAGCAACTACCCCAACTACCGCGCGAACTCGGGTCTGTATGACGGCAACTCGCTGTGGGTGGACGATGTGTCGCTCATCTATTCGTCGAAGATACAGAAACTCTATATCGACGATAAGGAGTGGAAGGGCTTTGACCCGAACAACACCACGGGCGAGCAGGTCTATTCATTAGGGCAGAGCGCGACCACGCTGCCGAAGATAGAGGCGAAACGCGGTATCGGCACGCTGACCAATGCGCACGGCGAGACGGCGAACTTCACAGGCAGAACGCTGAGCGGCAAGGAGATAACCATCACCAACGGCGAGATAGACGGTGCGCCGACCACCATCACGGTACGGGCAGAAGACGGCAGCAGCACCACCACCTACAAGATAAAGTTCGTGCGTGCAGCGAGCACCAACTCGAAGTTAGCGGGCTTGTCGGTCAACGGCGAGCCGATTGCGTCTTTCAATGCGAACACGCTGAACTACACCTACGAGTTGAAATACGGCACGACGGATGTGCCTGTGGTTAGTGCCGAGAAAGCGGAAGACGGGCAGACGGTGAGCATCACGCAGCCGACCTCTACCACGGGCAAAGCGACCATCGTGGTAACGGCGGCAGACAAGAAGACTACCTCGACCTACACGATACAGTTCTCCGTGGCGTTGCTGGCGGACAACACGTTGAAAGACATCAAGGTGAACGGCAACTCCGTGCCCGGCTTCACCCCCACGCAGACTATCTACCGCGTGTCGCTGCCCGTGGGTACGACCGACATGCCCGATGTGGAGGCGGTGTCGGCTTATCCTGCCGGTGCGCAGACCATCACGCACACTCCGCCTGCGCAGGTAGAGGGAGGGCAATACCAGATTTCCGTGACCACGCCGGGCAACCCTGTGGCGAAAGTGTATAAGTTGAACTTCAAGTTGGAGGCTTCGTCGTACACCTACCTGAGCGACTTGCAGATGGGCGGGTATATCACGGATTTCCAGCCCGAGGTACTGACCTACTATGTGAACCTGCCTTTGGGAACGACCGAGTTGCCGAAAGTAACCTACACAGAGGGAGACCCGTATCAGACGGTAACCGTGGAGTACGGCGGGTTAGACGGCACCACGCGCGTCATCGTTACAGCAGCCAACGGCGACCAGAGCGTCTATAAAATCGTGGTCAGCACCGAGAAGTCGGACGTGAAGACGCTGCGGGACATCCTCTTGGACGGCGTGTCATTGGAGGGCTTCGACCCCGACAAGGTGCAGTACAACGTGCAGTTGCCTATCGGGACAACAGAACTGCCGACCATTGTGCCGGTCAAGGGCGACGAGTACCAGACGGTGAACATCGTAACCGGTGATGTGAACGGCATCACGCGAATCACCGTGACGGCAGGCAATGGTGATACGAAGGTCTATCAGATTAAGTTCACCGTGCTGCAAGCCACCAACAACACGTTGCGTATGATTACGCTGGACGGCGAGGACTTAGAGGGCTTCGACCCCGAGGTGATTGAATATACCATCCACCTGCCGATGGGCACGACCAAGCAACCCGAGGTGGGCTGGACGCCTAATGACGAGTACCAGACCGTCAGCGTGCGCAAGGGTAGTGCCATCACCGACGACGTGAAGATTACCGTGCGCCCGCAGAGCGGCGCAAGCCGCACCTACACGCTCCATTTCACACTGGAGGTGAGCGGCAACACGGCACTCGCGATGATTTACTTGGACGGCGACTCGTTGCAAGGCTTCCATGCGGACACGCTGCACTATACAGACACCTTGCCCGCCGGCGTGAGCGAGATTCCGGAGGTTACCTACGACAAGGGCGACGAGACGCAGAAAGTGCTGTCTATCACGGAAGGCTATGTCCATACGCTGACCGTAACCGCCCCCAGCGGCGCCAAGCGAACATACACGATTACCTTTGTGGTACAGAAGTCAGAGAACGCCTTTCTGAAGATGATTTACTTGGACGGCGACTCGTTACAGGGCTTCGACAAGAACGTGCTTGCCTACGAGGTGGAACTGACCGGCGCCACCTGCCCCGCCATCACGGTGGATAAGGAGAGCGGACAGCAGGTAACCATCACCACGCCCTACGGCGCGGGCACGGCGCGTATCCGCGTGCAGCCCGAGCAAGGTGCTGCCAACACCTACACGATACTCTTCACCAAAGCCGCACAGAAAACGGTGCAGTTGCGTAACCTCCTGCTGGACGGCACGACGATAACGGGTTTCTCGCCTGCCACGACCGACTACACGGTGGACTACGAGGGCACGCGCCCCGTGCTGACGTGGGAGACTAACGAGGGGCAGACGGTGCAACGACTGGAGAAGCAAGACACCGTGCTGCTGGTGGTGTCTGCCGGGGCGGACTATGCCACCTACACCGTTGCGTTCCGCCGCACGCTGAGCGCCGACTCCACCTTGGCGGCTATCCTGCTGGACGACGCGCCGATGGCGGAGTTCGTGCCCACGACCACCAACTATACCATCAACCTGCCTGCGGGCACGACGCTGCCTGTGGTAACCTACCGCGCAGGACACCCCGCGCAGACCATCGTGATGGGCGAGTTGCAGCCCATGCAGACGGGTATCACCGTGCAAGCCGAGAACGGCGCAAGCACTACCTATACCGTAACCTTTGAAGTGGCACTCTACTCGGACGCTACGCTGGCGGACTTGCAGATGGAGGGGCACACGCTGGGTTACCAGCCGACCCAAACGGAATACGCACTCACATTGGACGAAGGCATGCCGCTGCCCGCCCTGCACTACACGGCGCGGGCGGGACAGCGCGTAGTGGTGAGCGAGCCGAACGACAACGAGCAGCGCGTAACCGTTACTGCCGAGAACGGCTCCACTGCCACCTACGTGATAAGGTACACGCGCGCGATATCGGGCAACGCGCTGCTGGCGGACATCCTGCTCGACGGCGTATCGCTGACGGGTTTTGCGCCCGACCGCTTTGCGTATGCCGACACGCTGACCATGCGCACGAAGACCGTTCCGAGTGTGTTCCCCGTGGGACAGTTGCCCGGGCAGACCATCACCACCTATTTCAGTGCGCCCGATGGGGTAACGACCATCCATGTGGAAGCCCCCAACGGCACCGACACGCAGGACTACACCATCGCGTTCCCCCTGCGCAAGTCGAGCAATGCCGCACTGAGCGACCTGTATCTCAATAGCGAATATGATGTGGAACTCCGTTTCCATCCCGACTCGCTGCACTACACCGTGCTCATGCCTTATCAGGCGACGGCAGTGCCGCAGATGACCTACGAGGCATCGGCGGAGCAGACGGTGGAGGTGGTGTCGCGTCCGTTGGGCGAGGCGAGTGAGATACGCGTACATGCCGAGGACGGCACCGAGCGCGTCTATACCGTGCTGTTCCAGAAGCAGTACAGCGCGAAGAGCAACCTGCTGGATTCGCTCATCGTGGTGGAGACGGGCGCAGTGCTGCCCGTGGGCACCTTCACGCAGACCGTGTCGCTGCCCTACGGCACGCGCAACATGACCATCCGATACAAGAAAGCCTTCGACGAGCAGACCGTATGGGTGCAGGCAGGCGGCATCAACAAGCCGACCGTTATCACCGTGCAGAGCAACCGCCCCGACGAGGAGGCGGTAACCTACACGCTGACCCCTGCCGTAGCGACGCAAGACCCCGCCACGCTGACAAGTATCACCGTGGACGGCACCGCCCTTGCCGACTTCGACCGCAACCGCTTCACTTATATCTGCAACCGTACCTCCGCCACCACCCCGCAGGTGCTGACCACACGGGAGGACGGAGTAGCAGTGGATGTAGTAAGCGACGTGTGGCACTGGCAGGCAAAAGTGTCGGCAGAAGGCAGAACGAACACTTACACCGTTTATTTCCACTATCCGAATGACGTGATTCCCAACGGTGAGTTTACCGAATGGACAACTACAACGTTGACCGGTACAGACAAACCCGCCGGATGGTATGTGCCCGGAGATGTCGTGAATAACTGGGAGTTGTTGGCTTTCGGTGAGGTAAAACCAGGCGAGACTGTACGCAAGGAAAATGAAACGGTTATGCGGCTTAACACGACGAGGTACGGTTCTTCCGCCGGTCCTGTGCCTTGCGTGATAAACTTGGGAGGATTAGGCGGAACATTGGCTGTTGCAGGGGGGTCGCGTATAGTTCCGTATGGATTTATCGCCTTCCACAACTCGCCCAATGCTGTGGAGATGAACTACAAGTATCCGAACCAAGCAGGAGATGGAGCATTGTTCCAATATATCTTCTATGATATTGCCGGCAACAAGCATACATACAAACATACCCAAGCGACGGCATCTTCAGACTATGCGTCAGTCGTACTTCCTCTTAATACGGATACTATTGCCGGTGTGACGGGTTTGGATGTCATCATAGACGCTACGGGAATATATCCCGATGCGAAAGCAGATGCCAACCTCTATGTCGATTACCTCCGTTTCTCGTACAACAGCACGCTGAGGGGCGTGAAAGTCAACGGGACAGACGCCACGAAATCGGGCAATGTGTTCAAGGTGCTGCTGGACGATAGCGAAGATACCAACCTGCCGACACTCATGTTCGAGGGTGAGGTGAGCGACCAAGCGCAACTGGTTACATGGACAGACCGCCCCGACTCCATCGGCTGCCAACATCGCAAAGCCACCATCATCAACTATGCCGAAGACGGCACCCATACCGACTACACGCTGACCGTGCTGCGTCCACGCAACAACACGAACACGCTTGCCAACATCCTTGTGGACGGCGTGTCGATAGATGGCTTCAGTGCGACCACGGTGAACTACACCGTTACGCTGCCCGCGAATAGTTCCCTGCCTTCCGTGCGCCCCGTCTTGGCGAACGGACTGCAAAGCGTTACCACCTCGCTCAGCGGCAACGTGCTGTCTATCAAGGTTACGCCCGAGTTAGGCGGCAGCAAGACCTATAAGATAACTTTCCGCTACGACAAATCCGACGACACCACGCTGATGGCGCTCACGGGCGTGTCAAACTTCATGCCCGACACCCGCGACTATACCATCACCGCCGACGCCATGCCCGCTTTGCAGTTCAGCAAGCGGAGCGACGCGCAGACCGTCGTGCTGACGCGCCCCGCGGCAGACAAAGCGGTCATCACGGTTACGGCGGAAGACGGCGTTTCGCAAGGCACCTATACCATCACCTTGCAGCGCCCGACGCCCACTACCAGCGGACAAATCAAGGATATGAAGGTGAACAAAAAACCGTGGTCGGACTTCCTATCCACCAAATACGACTACACCTTGGAGCGCCCCGAGGACGTGCAGTTCACCCGTGTGGACGATGCCGACTCCGTGGTCTTCGTGCAGTCGCCCACCCACATGCGCTGGCTGGTCTATGGCTCCGAGCAGCACACCTATACGCTGACCTATCCGAGCGACCTCTCCGCGAATGCTTATCTCGCGGCAGTGCTACTGGACGGCACGGAGTACCCCAACTTCCTGCCCACGGAAGAGGAACAGACCATAGAGGTGGCGAGCGCCGACTACACCCTCTCATGGGTGCGTGCGGAAGCGACCCAGCAGGTGGCATACACCTTCGATGAGGCGACCCAAACCTACACCGTTACCGTAACGGCGGAAGACGGTACGACCACCTTCACTTACGATCTTGCCATACAGACGCACCTGTCGGACGACGCTACCTTGCAGGGTATCTATATCGACAGTATCCTGCTGCCTGGGTTCACACCGAGCCAAGAGGTCTATACCTACACCATCCCCGTCGGCAGCACCAAGCAGCAGGAGCCGCAGATGCCTTGTATCACCTACCAAGCGAGCCACCGCGGGCAGGCCATCACGCTCTCTATGGGCACCCTCGGCACACCCACTACCCTCGAGGTGGTGGCGGAGGACGAACGGACGACCAAGCAGTACGAACTGACCATAGAAGCCGAGCCGAGCCACTGCGCTACGCTCACGGGCATCCTTGTCAACGGCAAACCCCTGCCGTCTTTTGCACCCACGCTGCGTTACTACTCTGCCCGGACGGCGGACAGCGAGGTGAACCTGCAATGGACAAGCGACGACGCTTTCCAAACGGTTACGGAGACAGTGGAAGGCAATCGCTACACCATCCACGTGCTTGCGCAGGACGGCATCAACTATGCTGACTACTATGTGGATGTCTATGCGGAGACACTATCGAACACCGCCACGTTGGCGAATATATGGCTCAACGGACAGATATTCAGTGAGTTTGAGACCGCGCTTAACCCGCTTCTCGGCTTCTCGCCCATGCAGCAGGCTTACACCATCAACCTCCCGAGCGGCACCACCCGCCTGCCCGATGTCTCTGCCACGCTGAAGGAAGACGGGCAAACTGTGGCGATTCGTACCGCAGAGAAGACCATCTATCTAGATGTAACCGCCCCCGATGGAGTTACCACCAACACCTATTCGCTTACCTTCAGAATGCCCCAATCCGCCAACGCGCAGTTGGGTATGATTTACGTAGGCGATGAGGAACTGGCGGACTTCGACCCCGACACCTACTACTACCTCGTTACCCTCCCCGTGGGCACGCATAGTCTGCCCGAGGTGCTCACCCGCAAGGCAGAGACCACCCAGACGGTAACCATGACCACCGAGAGCGAGGGAGAGACACCCTTCGTAACCATCCAGGTGCTGGCGGAAGACCAGACGACGACCACCACCTACACCGTCGCGTTCCGCTACACCCGCTCCGAGGCGGATACCTTGCAGATGATTTACGCCGACGGCATGCCGCTGCCCGACTTCTCGCCCGCCGTACATACCTATGCCTACACCCTGCCCGTGGATGCAACACAGTTCCCCGACCTGTCGTGGGACGAGGCGGACGCTTGGCAGACCGTGCGCATGGATACCACCCTGCTCACAGGACACCAACTGACGCGCCGTATCACGGTTACCGCCGAGAGCGGGCGCACCGCAGTCTATACCGTGGCTTACGAGCGACTGCTCTCCGACGCCGACACGTTGCAGATGATTCTCTTGGATGATAAACCGTTGGAGGGTTTCCGCGCCGACAGCACCTTCTACCTCGTTACCCTCGCCGAGAGCGCCGAGCGCCTGCCCGTGGTAACCTATATCGAAGGCAACGAGGGGCAGACTGTCACGGTGAACTACGAGGCGGTGGCATACAGCACCGACTCCGTGGCGCAAATCACCGTCCGCGCCGCCAACGGCAACACCCGCGTCTATACCGTCCGCTTCACGCGCGCGCTGTCGCACGATACCCACTTGCAGATGATTTACATCGACGGCACGCCACTCACCAACTTCGATGAGGAGAAATATACCTACCGTATCCCCCTGCCCGTGGAAGTAACCGTGCTGCCGATGGTAACGGCGGAGAAGAAGGAACCCGCCCAGCAGGTTACCATCCGGCGCGACGCCGACACAGTACGTGTAGCCGTGGTAGCCGCAGACACCGCCTTCACCGCCACCTACACCCTCGTCTTTGAGCACCTGAAGTCCGACAACACCCTGCTTGCCGACCTCCGTCTGCAATATACCGAGGAAGGTGCCGCTGCGGTAGCGTTAACCCCCGCCTTCGCCCCCGAACACTACGACTACGCCGTTACCCTGCCCTATGGGGTGAACGACCTGCCGACTATCCTGCCCGTGAAGAGCGACGAGGAGCAGACCGTGGAAATCTCCGCCCCGCAGGTCATCGGCGAAGGCACTGCGCAGCAGGCGATTATCACCATCACCGTTACCGCACCCAACGAGGAAGACCAAGCCGCTTACACCATCACCTTCACCTTCGCGCAGAACGATGACGCGCGCCTGACGGCTATCTACCTCCGCGGTGAGTTGCTCGCCGGCTTCCATCCCGACACGCTGGAATACACCCTCTCGTATCCCGCTCACAGCACCGAGGAGGACTTCGCCAACGCGAGCGATGTGCGCGCGGAACTGTCGGATAGCCTTGCTACCCTCGACCTCTCCATGGACGATGCGGGTACTATCCTGCTTAGCGTAACCGCGCAAGACGGCTCTAACCGCACCTACTCCATCCGCCAGCAAATCATGCTCGACACCGATAACGCGCTCCGTATGATTTACCTCGACGATACGCCGTTGGCGAACTTCGACCCCGAGCAGGAGTTCTATATCCACTACCTCGTGGAGGGTATGACCCCGCCTGCCGTTACCGCTGAGGCGGTGTCCGACCTCGCAGAAATCAGTATCCGAGAGGTGGCAGCAGGCGACACTTGCATGGTCATCTGCACCTCTGAGTCGGGCGAGAGCCGCAGGTATCAGATATGGTTTGCCGTCTCCGAGACCAACGATGCCGCCACGCCTACGCCCAACGATGTGCTCGTGAAGCGGCTCAACGGTTCCTATCAACTGCTCTTTGCCACCACCCGCAAGGATGTCTCCATAGGGGTCTATAACGCGATGGGCAGACTTGTAGCCTTGCAAAAAGTGCCGACCGCCAACCCCAACGATGTCTCGCTCGCCACGGATAGTTACGGCAACGAGGTGCTGATGGATGTCAGCAACGTAGAGTCGGGGGTGCTGATGGATTTCTCGCCCAATGAAATCTATTTCTACACCTTCTTCCTCTCCGACCGAGAGGTCATCCGCTCGGGCAAAATCGTGCTCCTCTAAGACCGACCACCCGCAGCCACGAAGCCATGAACAGACTGCCTCCCCCGTGGGAGGCGGTCTGTTTTTTTTGTCGCTTTTTTCGCGCGCGCACACGCATATATTTTTTAGGAAAAGGCTGTCTTGCCGTCATGCTTTCAACCTGCCACGCACTGTTCTCTCCACCGCCTTCTCCCACCCCAAACAGTATGATTGTTAAGATTTCGCTGCCCTTGTCCCGCTGCTGCACGCTCGCGTATTTTTCGCGGGTCTCCCCGACAAGTCGGGGTCGTCCGCAAGGCAATCCTGTACTCGAAATGTACTATTATTAAGATTCACCCGCCCGCTGTCCGCCCTGCAAGGCGGACAAAGTCAGACGGATATCGAACGCATATTAGCAAACTTCGGGATAAGTGGCATGGGCATATATGTACGGAAAATGTAGAAAATTGGATTTTTTGCTAAATAGATTTTGCAGTTTCAAAAAAAAACAGTAACTTTGTGCGCTTTTTGGAAAACACATTTTATGGACGAACCTATACGACATGAGGGCATCGTACTCGCCGTGAAAGACGGGAAAGCACTGGTGGAGATAGTGCAGACGAGTGCTTGCAGCGCCTGCAAGGCGCGCAGTATGTGCATGTCCGCCGAGAGCCAAGAGAAGCGTATCGATGCCGTGATGACCGAGCCGCTGCACGCCGGAGACCGCGTGGAGGTGATGGTTACAGAGCGTCTCGCGTGGAAAGCGGTGCTGCTGGCGTACATACTGCCGTTCGTGGTGATGATGGCGGTGATTGGATTGCTGAACCTGTGGATAGAGAGCGAGGCAATCGTGGGGACGGTGGCGCTGTGTGCTATCGCGCTGTACTACATCGTGCTGTCGTTCTTCCGAGGCCGCTTGCAGAAAGAGTTCTCGTTCACAGCAAGAAAACTCTGACCACTGACCACTGACAACTGACCACTAACCACTGACAACTAATCAACAAAAACATATATCATGAATTTAATCTTTATTTCTTTGGCCGTTTTGGGCGTAACGGGATTGGTAGCCGCCGTGCTGCTGTACCTGATTGCCCAAAAGTTCAAGGTAGAAGAAGACCCCCGTATCGATGAGGTGCAGGAAGTGCTCCCGGGTGCTAACTGCGGCGGCTGCGGTTTCGCAGGCTGCCGTGCGTTGGCGGAGGCATGCGTGAAAGCCGACTCGCTGGATGGTCTTTCCTGCCCTGTTGGCGGTGCACCCACGATGACGAAAGTGGGTGAAATCTTAGGAATGGCAGCCCCCGTAACGGAGCCGAAAGTGGCGGTAGTACGCTGCAACGGCACCTGCGCGGCGCGTCCTAAGACGAGTGAGTATAACGGCGAGCGCCACTGCGACATCATGCACAGCCTGTATGGTGGCGAGGCAGACTGCCGCTTCGGCTGTTTGGGTTGCGGCGACTGCACCCGTGCCTGCCAGTTCGGCGCACTGTCGATGGACCCCGAGACAGGGCTGCCCGTGGTGGACGAAGAGAAATGTACCGCCTGCGGCAAGTGCGTGCAAGCCTGCCCGCGCCGCCTGATTGAGTTGCGCAAGAAAGGTCCGAAGAACCGCCGCATGGTCGTGCTCTGCCGCAACGAAGACAAAGGTGCCATCACCCGCAAGGTCTGCAAAAACGGCTGCATCGGCTGTGGCAAGTGCGCAAAGGAATGTCCGTTCGATGCTATCGTAGTAGAGAACAACGTGGCTTATATTGATTTCGAGAAGTGCCGTCTGTGCCGCAAGTGCGAGGCTGTTTGTCCCACGGGTGCCATCCACGCCGTGAACTTCCCGCCGCGCCCGCAGAAGCCGGCAGAGCCCGCCGCCAAGCCCGCCGCTGCACCCGCAGCGCCAAAGGCAGCGCAACCCGCTGCACCCACGGCAGAAACCGTGAAGGCAGACGCACCGAAGGCTGAGGCACCGAAGACAGAGCCCGCAGCACAAAATGTAGAAAAGGAGGTAAAAGCATGAGTACGTTTCGTATAGGTGGAGTTCATCCACAGGAGAATAAAGAGTTTTCGGAGCACAAGCCCATCGTGGATTGCCCGCTACCGAAGAAAGCGACCATCCTGCTCGCGCAGCACATCGGTGCACCCGCCGTGCCCGTAGTGGAGAAAGGCGACAAAGTGCTGGTGGGACAGTTGATTGCCAAAGCAAACGGTTTCGTCAGTTCCAACGTATGCTCGCCCGTGAGCGGCACGGTGGCGAAGATTGACTCTATCGTGGACGCAACGGGCTTCCGCGCACTCGCCATCATGATTGACGTGGAGGGCGACGAGTGGTTACCCGAGATAGACCGCACGCCCGACATCAAGCGCGAGTGCACGCTCGAGCCCAAGGAGATAGTGGATAAGATTGCCGCTGCGGGTATCGTAGGTCTCGGCGGCGCATGCTTCCCCACGCAGGTGAAGTTGCTCCCGCCCCCGGGCAAGAAAGCCGAGGTGCTGATTGTCAACGGCGTAGAGTGCGAGCCATACCTCACCAACGACCACCAACTGATGCTTGAACACGGCGAGGAAATCATGATTGGTATCCAAATCGTGATGAAAGCCCTCGGTATCCACCGCGCCATCATCGGTATTGAGAAGAACAAGCCCGACGCCATCAAGCACATGCAGGAATTGGCAAGCAAGGTGCTGGGCGTAGAGGTGAAGCCGCTGAAGGTGAAGTACCCGCAAGGCGGTGAGAAACAGTTGATTGACGCTTGTATCCGTCGCCAAGTGCCGAGCGGCGCGCTGCCTATCGAGGTGGGTGCCGTGGTGGACAACGTGGCTACGCTGTACGCCGTCTATGAGGCAGTGCAGAAGAACAAACCGTTGATTGACCGCGTGATGACCGTAACGGGCAAACACATGGAGAAACCGGGCAACTACCGCGTGCGCTTCGGTACGCCGATTACGGAAATCATCGACTTCGCAGGCGGCATACCCGACCACTCGGGTCGTATCATCGCCGGCGGTCCGATGATGGGACGCGCCATCTCCAACCTTGAGGCAATGCCTGCCAACAAGCGCCTATCCGCCCTGCTCTTCATGCCGGAGAACGAGAGTCGTCGCCACGAGCCGACCAACTGTATCCGCTGCGCGAAGTGCGTGGACGCCTGCCCGATGGGCTTGGAACCCTACCTGCTCGCACAACTCAGTGCACGCCAAGACTGGGACACCATGGAGAAGCACGACGTGATGGATTGTATCGATTGCGGCTGCTGCCTCTTCACCTGCCCCAGCCATCGACCCTTGCTCGACTACATCCGTCTGGGCAAAGGCAAAGTAGGTGCCAACATCCGCGCTCGACAAGCGGCAAAGAAGTAACAATAGAACGTTGATGGATAAAAGACCGCTTCGCTAAAAGATAAAGGATAAAAGACTTATTAGTCCCGACGCTGAAACCTCATAGACGAATGTTGTCAGTCTTTCATCCATCATCCTTCATCCTTAATCCTAATAAGAAATATGCAAAAGTTAATTGTATCTCCGGCACCGCACGTACACAACAACGATAGTGTTCGGAAAAATATGCTCCTTGTCATACTGGCTCTGCTGCCGGCATACGTGATGTCGGTCATTGAGTTCGGTTTGGGGGCTTTGATTACTGCGGCAATCAGCGTGGCAGCCTGCGTGCTGTTCGAGTGGCTGATTACGAAGTTCCTGCTCCGTGAGACTCCTATGATTGGAGACCTCTCGGCTGTATTGACAGGTCTGCTGCTGGCATTCAACCTGCCGAGCAACCTGCCTTGGTGGATAGTGCTGATTGGTGCCTTGGTAGCCATCGGCGTTGGTAAGATGTCGTTCGGCGGACTGGGGCAGAACCCCTTCAACCCCGCGCTGGTAGGACGTGTCTTCCTGCTCATCTCGTTCCCCGTACAGATGACCACATGGCCGCGTCCGCTGGGCTTTGCAGGCAGTTACGTGGACGCAGAGACGGGTGCCACCCCGCTGGCATTGCTCAAGCAGGCAGTGAAAGCAGGCGATGCCTCCGTGGTGAACCAACTGCCCGACCTCTGGGATGCCTTCCTCGGCGTGATGGGCGGCTCGCTCGGTGAGGTCAGCGCTTTGCTCCTGCTCATCGGCGGACTCTTCCTTATTATCACGCGCGTGATAACATGGCACATCCCCGTCAGCATACTGGCTACGGTAACGCTGTTCGCTGCCGTTACAGGCTGGTGCGGTGCACTGCCCGAAGGACTCACCACCTGCCAATACATCGCGATGACGCTCTGCACGGGTGGTATCATGCTCGGTGCCTTCTTCATGGCGACGGACTATGTTACCTCGCCCATGACCGCTTGGGGAAAAATCATCTTCGGTGTGGGTATCGGTGTGATTGTGATGGTGATTCGTACTTGGGGCGCTTACCCCGAAGGTATGTCGTTTGCCATTCTGATTATGAACGCTTGCGTTCCGTTGTTGAACCATATTCGCCCGAAACGCTTCGGCGAGAAAAAGAAATAAGGAGGATACAACCATGGCAAAGTTAAAGAGTACACTTCCGAATATGATACTGTCGCTGACTTGCATTGCGTTGGTGGCAGCAGCGCTGTTGTCGGGTGTTTATCTGCTTACGCAGAAGAACATCGAGGCGCAAAAGATAGCCAAGCAGGCAGCCGCCATCAGTGCCGTACTTCCTGCACACGACCGTATCGCCGACCCTGAGACCGTGCAGGGACTTACGGTACATAAAGCCTACACGGGCGACACCTTCGCAGGGGCTGCCGTGGAGACCGAGTCAAACGGCTTCGGCGGCAAAATCCGTCTGATGGTGGGCTTCGACAACGATAGCCACATCACGGGCTACGAGGTGCTGGAGCAGACCGAGACCCCGGGCTTGGGTACGCATATCGTTGAGTGGTTCAAGAACGCCGACAAGGCAGGGCAGAACATCATCGGGCGCAAGGCAACGGGCATGATGACCGTGAGCAAAGACGGCGGCGACGTGGACGCCATCACGGCAGCCACCATCTCCAGCCGCGCTTTCTTGGAAGCCGTGAACAAAGCATACGAGGCTTACACCGAGGGCGAAGTAGAAGCAGCGTCCGGCGCCAGCCAACAGGCAGAGCCGAAAGTGTCGGAAGACGCTTCTATAACCGCCCGCGACACCATCGGGGCGTCCCCAGAAACCTGCGAGTGCGGCAAACCCATTGAGGAGTGCTGCAAGACCAAGGGCACACCCTGTGAAGGCAACTGCGGCAACTGCAAGCACGATGGTGAGCACCAGTGCAAACACAACTGCAAGAAGTAATGGTCAAATTGTTAAATGGTCAAATTGTCAAATAGACTATGAATAAGGCATTAAAAACACTAACCAATGGCATTCTGCGCGAGAACCCTACCTTTGCTCTCGTGTTGGGTATGTGTCCCACGCTGGCTACTACCACCTCTGCCATCAACGGTATGTCGATGGGGCTTGCCACCACGGCGGTGCTCATCTGCTCGAATATCGTTATCTCTCTCCTGAAGAACCTGATTCCCGATAAGGTGCGTATCCCTGCGTTCATCGTGGTGATTGCATCGTTCGTCACCATGGTGCAACTGCTTGTGCAGGCGTATCTGCCCGCTATCTACGATGCACTGGGTCTGTTCATCCCGCTGATTGTGGTGAACTGTATCGTGCTGGGTCGTGCAGAGGCGTTTGCTGCGAAGAACAACGTGGGTCTTTCTGCTCTGGACGGTATCGGCATGGGCCTCGGCTTCACGCTGGCGCTGACCATCCTCGGCGCTATCCGCGAACTGCTGGGCACGGGTAAGATTTTCGATTTCGCTATCTTCCCCGAGAGCTACGGCATGCTCGTCTTCGTCCTCGCCCCGGGTGCCTTCATCGCACTGGCATACGTAATGGCATTAGTTAACAAACTGAAAAAATGACAACTATGGTTTACCTATTGATATTTATTAGCGCTATCCTTGTAAACAATGTAGTGCTGTCGCAGTTCTTGGGTATCTGCCCGTTCTTGGGTGTTAGTAAGAAGATTGACACGGCGCTGGGTATGGGCGCTGCCGTTACTTTCGTCATGGCATTGGCTACCCTGCTGACCTACCTGCTGCAGATGTTGCTCAACCGCTTCGGCTTGGGCTTCCTGCAAACCATTGTCTTCATCCTTGTGATTGCCGCATTGGTGCAGATGATTGAGATTGTGCTCAAGAAAATCAGCCCCGCGCTGTACCAGGCGCTGGGTGTGTTCCTGCCCCTTATCACCACCAACTGCTGTATCCTCGGTGTGGCTATCATCGTGGCAACGCCCGAGATGTTGGCAAACAAACTCCCCGGTGGTGCCGACCCGAGCCTCTGGACGGGTCTCTGGTATGCAGTATGCACCGCCCTCGGCTTCGCCCTCGCTTTGGTGCTGTTCGCAGGTATCCGCGAGCAGTTGTCGATGAACAAAGTGCCGAAAGCAATGGAAGGCACGCCCATCGCGCTCCTCACCGCTGGCTTGCTCGCCATGGCATTCATGGGCTTCAGCGGAGTAGTCGGCTGATAGAGAGACAAGACATTCGCTAAAAAAGAAAGGATAAAAGACTGATTACTATCAACTATACAAAACTATTCAGTCTTTTATCCTTTGCCTTTATCCTTGGTCGATACAAGACCGATAGCCTAAGGGACACGCATGGAAAGGCAAAGATGGGCATTTCTTTGCCGACATACATTCACAAGAGAGGGAAAAGAGTGCAAATTGTTATTTTTTTTTACAAATAAATATCTTTTTATTTGCATATGTAAAAAATTAGCAGTATCTTTGCACCATGATTCCGATACAATCAATCAATCTGCTATTCTCCTGATGCAACAGTTTAGACGACCGTCTAAACTGATGTGTTTTTTCTGCCCTTACCCCTACTGTTCTCAGTCTTTTTTCGCGTCAGTTTAGACGGTCGTTTAACCTACCCTATTAGCACCAAAAGAACCTCCACGGAACTACTATCTTTGCGCCACTGTTCCCAAACGATAACCTTTGTAGTGCCAAACCATACAAATTGCAAACCATAATATTAACTCAAAACAATTTACACAAAATGAAAACTAAAATTTTCTTTCTTTCGGCGGTAGCCGTCATTGCGGCCCTCTCCTTCACAGCATGCGATGAGCCGATGGTACCTGAGGAGAACCCCGGTACCTCACAGGACAGAACTATTGTGTCGGCTGTCGTAGTGGCCAGAACAACCATCAGCAACGACCTTGCAAGCCTTGGCAACATGCAACTGCTGCGAAACGGTGTGGTGGTAAAGACTTTCACCGTCAACGATACCGTCTGCACCTTAGCGGACACCATCACCACATTCCCCGACTCAATAACTTATGTCCTTGACGGCAAGTTAGACGAGACCAAGGTGGATAGCACCCGCGTATATCGGATATCCAGAAGTTGTACATGTATCATCACTAATTACAATGCCGCCGGCGAGGCAATACAATCCCTCCCCGGTATGTCAGACATAGAGTCTTCGTCAATCAAGGGCGAGCGTATGGCTACATATTTTGCAACAAAATTCCCAAGAACTATTGGCACGATAAGAGTTACCAAATAATAACCAATATATTATGACTTTCCATCGTATCTTCGTTTTGCTGCTGGCGGGCATATGCTCGCTGGCAGCCGCTCATGCCCAATGGCGGCTGGGCGTAACCGCGGGTGCTGACCTCAACTGCTACACGCAGGAGAACACCTACGCCTACGACCGTGTGCTCACCCCCGGCTGGGGCGGCACTATGGGTATCACCGCACAGTACAATTTCCTTGACTGGCTCGGCTTGCGGCTCGACTGGACCATGGCGCAACGCAACTACACCTCCCGCTTCTATCTCCGCGATTGGATAGACCTCAACGGAGACACACAGCACGAGCAGTACCGCTACACCAATACCTACCACCTCCTGCCGCTCACACTCAGTTTCTCCTTCGGCGGCGAGCACGTGCGCGGCTATGCCGACATAGGCGGCTACGCAGGACATTGGACTTCCGGCAAATACACCGCACAGATGCAGGACGAGTACCACAGACAATGGCTGGAAGACCAGCGAACAGTGGGCTATGACAACTATGTGGTAGAAGAACCGTATGCTTTCGACAAGCGCCGCGACCGCCGTTTCGATGCCGGTCTCGTAGGACGCATCGGTATCACCTACACCACCCCCGTCCGCCTCTTCCTCGCCCTCGAAGGCGTCTGCTACTACGGTCTGGTCAACAACCACCTCACCGGCTCCGAACACTACCAACAGCCCGGCTACCACACCACTGCCGCCCTGCAAATCGCTATCGGATATGTCTTCCCGCAAAAATAATACTTTACCACTATGAAAAAGAATTACATTTACATCCTTTTGGCGCTCTCGGCACTCCTCTCCGCCTGCCGAGACCACACATCGGAAATATACAACCCCAACAGTTTTGTTACATTAAACAAGTTCTCCGTCTCCGATACTTACGAAGACTTGTTTTACGGCTTGTGGCAGGGCATAGACCAGTCGTATATCTTTTGGGATATCGACACCGTGGACTGGGATGCCCGCTGGGAGGCTGTCCGCCCTATGGCTCAGCAGTTAGACCTCAAAGACAGCGTGTCCTATTGGGATGTTGAGGATGCTCTCCGCACTATGGCGCACGACATGATAGACGGACACATGGCTATAGCGATATGGAACAAGACGCACGAAAAGTATATCTGGTATTATCCGCAATGGGATAAAGTGGCGGCGCGTCCCGATTATCATCAAGAAGTCAGTTACGAAAGACAGATGTCCTTGTTAGCCTCTATGCACGATGCAGGGCTACTGCGAGCGAATAAGGTGCAGTATAGCGTACTGTACGACAAGACGGAATTCCTATCTGCTGTTATCGACGAAAGTATTCCTTACTTGCGTTTCTCGGGATTTAACATCATCCCGTCACTCCAATACTACGATGACACCACCGCATTACACGCTTTCTTCCAAAACGTAAAGACCTTACACCAACAAGGTAAACTCAAAGCCCTCATCATCGACTGTCGGGACAACGGCGGCGGAATCGTAAATGATGTGAACTATCTCTTCGGCTACTACCTCTCCGAGGAAAAAGTCTTCAAGCGCCAGCGCAACAAGACTGGACTCGGGCACTACGACTTCGGCGCATGGCAGGAGTTTAGCGTTATCCCGCAAACAGGCGCCTCCTGCTATGTAGGAGACCTTGGAGACATCCCCATCGTCTATCTGCAGAACATGCACTCCATCAGCATGTCGGAGGTGAGCGCAAACTTCGTTTCCTCGCTGCCCAACGGCGTTACCATCGGCGAGCGCACTTGGGGCGGCACGGGCTGTCTTTACACCGGATGGTACGACCTAACATGGACGGGACCTTTCAACTATAGGGGGAATGACCCGGTATGTAACGGCTACTATAGCGCCTACACCTGTACGTACCAAGTGGAACTGCCGGCACCCGACGGCACTTTCCGCTCCTTGGAGGGATACGGACACACCCCCGACATAGAGTGCCTGCTGGATGTCGATGCGCTGCTCAACAGAGGCGAAGACAACCAACTCCTCCGCGCACTGGAATACATCCACCAAAGAAAATAATGAACCGGTATGAAAACAAATATCATTTCTTTTTTGACTCTCATCCTCATGCTCTGCAGCACGACCGCCCTGGCGCAATCGCCGTTCTTCAACGACGATGATGCGGAGTTCAGTGATGAGAAAGACCATCAATATGACAGCGCGTTTTGCAGCAGCCATGCCATGCTCACCCTGAGTGTCGGAGGAAGATTTCCGCTGGATACGCTTCCCGATACCCGCATATCCATCAACGACGTAAGTTTTACCGTCGGAGATATGATGAATCCCGACTGGGAAATGCCGGGCACTGACTTTGACTTGGATAGCGCAACCATGCATATCGCGAATGCCGATGCGGACATCTACATCTATTTCATCGACAAGAGCACCAACGCCGCAAAAGAGACGGGGCGCAACATGGCAAAGGGGATTATGCCCCATCTCTATTGGGAAAACTACGCGAATAATAACCAACTGTCTATCCACTACGGGGTCAGCGACAGCCTTCCACACGCACATACCACTACCTGTCTGACCGTTTCCGGCAACTACACAGACAGCACGCCCACCTACTCCTCGTTTGCGTTCTGGGACTTGCGCTATGTGAACTACTATGCCGTAGTGGAAGTGGTGGGCGACAGGTCTAAACGGGCAGAGATTGACTTGATGCAACAACATTGCGACTTCAGCCCCGAGTTCGACTGTTTCACGGAAGAGGCACTCACCGTTGCGCAGATGGATTCCGTAGGCGATGGCTTTGAGTATCTCTACGCCTTTGTGCTGACCATGCAAGCCTACGTCCCCTCCAACATGCCGCAAAAGCGCGAGAAGATAGCCTCGCTACCCTACTATGCCGAGTACGCTTACGAACAAACCATCGGGCATGCCCCCGCGAGCCTTGCCTACAACAAATCGGCTGCCACCGCCTCCTCGCCGCTGGTGCAACCCGCAGCAAACGACAGACAGCAGGTGCAAGTGCCCCAATCCTCCGTGGTGTACCAGAGCCAGAACGGCAACTTCAAGATTACGGCGTACACATCCGATAAAAACACCTCCTCCGTCGGCAGCGGCAGTTTTGACCTGCTCGGTCGCCCCACCAATAACGGCGGCGGCATCTCCTTTAAGTGGACATCCAAATAGCAAAGCGGGTATCTCCCACCCGCCGTCGCTTATTCCGCCGCATATTTTTCGCGGGTCT
>JBJECJ010000079.1:20606-37147 GCA_051870955.1 Paludibacteraceae bacterium
TCGCGGGTCTATCGTAACATTACCGCAGGTCTCCCGCAGGTCGTCCGCAGGTCGTTCCCATTTTTTTCGTGGTCGAAAGTGTACCAGTGTACCAGCGTACCGGCACTTTCCTAAAACTTATATGTGCGTGCGCGCGGGTGAGTTTATAGAAAGTGCTGGTACGCTGGTACGCTGGTACACTCCTCCCCCACCTTTGGCGGCACCAACTCCTACCCATACCGAAAAGCGACTGCCTGACAATGGTCAGACAGTCGCTCTTCATTGCCACCCCAACGGGGTGCGGAGAGGTACTTACTTCTTGTAGCCGCACTTCGGGCAAACACCGTTCTCGTCCAGCGAGATACCGCAGAGCGGGCAGCGGTCAATCTCCTTGCGAGCAGGGAACTCGGCAGAAGCCGCATTCACGCCGCTCGTGAAGGTAATCTTCGCTATGTTCAGTTTGTCCTTCAGCAGGTCATAGACAATCTTTATCATGCCCTCTACGGTCATTGTCTCTTTGGTTACCACCAGTCGGCAGTCGGGATAAGCCGTAGCCCACTCCGTGTGGAACGCCTCACCTTTCATGGTGTTGCGCGGGTGCCCGTTCTTGATACCCTGCTTCTCATATACATCGAGAATAGCAGGCAGCAGCGGGTCGTCCTCGCGGAGGATGAGCGCGTGGTCAAAGTTCTTCAGCAGGCTCCATGCCACTTTCTGAATCTCGTTGCACGGATATACCATGTTGACACCTTCGTTAATACTGTCCTCTACCTCAATCGTCAGGACACCTGTATGCCCGTGCAGGTACTGTGCTTCCCCTTGGAAACCGTAGAAACGGTGGGCATACTGCAAATCAAATGTTGTGATACTACGCATAATTGGTTAGAAATTAAAAGGTTAATAGAATTAGTAGTTCTCCGCATGTACCTCAAAGTAGGCTTGCGGGTGAGCGCATACGGGGCAGATAGCAGGTGCTTCCTCGCCCACCATGATATGTCCGCAGTTGCGGCACTCCCATACTTTCACGGAGGACTTCTTGAATACCTCTTGTGCCTCCACGTTGTGGAGCAGTGCGCGATAGCGCTCCTCGTGGTGTTTCTCCACCTCGGCTACCATGCGGAAGCGGGCTGCCAACTCGGGGAATCCTTCCTTCTCCGCCGTCTCAGCAAAGCCTGCGTACATATCTGTCCACTCGTAGTTCTCGCCTTCGGCGGCTTTGAGCAGGCAGTCTGCCGTATCGCCGATGCCGTCGTGCAGTTCTTTGTACCACAGTTTGGCATGCTCTTTCTCGTTGTCGGCGGTCTTCAGGAAGAGGGCGGCAATCTGCTCAAATCCTTCCTTCTTTGCCTTGCTTGCAAAATACGTGTACTTGTTGCGTGCTTCCGACTCACCTGCGAAAGCAATCTCCAGATTTTTCTCGGTCTGGGTACCGGCATACTTGTTTGCCATAGTCGTTTCTGTTGTTAGTTTATGGGTTGATTATGTACTTTTATATTAGATTAAATCTAAATCCTATGCAAAAGTACTGCTTTTTTACGATATATGCAAATTATTCTTTACTTTTTTTGTGTAAATCGTAATTTTTTTGTACCTTTGCAGAGAAATTAACCAAAGCAAGCAAGTTCATAATGGATAGCCGCGAATTGTTGGAGAAATATGGGATACAATACACGCGCGAGCGCGCCTATATCGTTGATTATCTGCTGACTCACCACACCCATCCCACAGCGGATGAGATATATGGTGGTCTGCTAACGAAGAAGATATGCGTATCTCGCGCTACTGTGTTCAATACGCTCAAGAGCCTGACGGCTTGCGGCGCGCTTACGGCATTGCAGATAACCGAGGGCACCACACGCTATGATATTGAGCAGCACCGCCATGCGCACTTCCGTTGTATCAAGTGCGGCAAGATAGAGGATATGCCTCTGTCGGATGTGCATGCGTTCTCCCTGCCCGAAGGCTATAAGTTGTTGCACGAGGATTGTTACCTCACCGGGCTGTGTGCCGATTGTCGCGGCATAAAGCGGGAGTAAGTGCCGCTCGCTGCTCGGGCAGTTTTTACAAAGAGAACAGGTATTCCAAGACCTCTTGGAGGTCGGAAGGCGAGACTATGTCCGATACGGGTTCGCCGATATGTTGCAGAAGGGTAAAGCGTACACCTTCTGCTGTGTTTTTCTTGTCCTGCTGCATGAGGTCGAGGAGCCGTGTCAGGTCTTGGCAGTTGCAGACGGGGCGCCCGTAGTAGCGCAGCATGACCTGCTCCAATTGGCGGAGGACGGTGCGGAGAGAGGGGGACTCAATAACCGCGGGCGAGACGCCTGCGTCCCCAGTATGCAGGACGCTGAGATAGAGGGCGGCGACCATGCCCCAGACGACGCAATAGCCGTGGGGCTGCGGTTGTCCGTTGTCGAGCATCTGCGCCTCGAGGGCGTGTCCGACGGTATGCCCGAGGTTGAGCGCACGGCGCAGTCCGTGCTCGCGGGGGTCGGCAGCTACGATACGCTCTTTCACCGCGCGCGAGCGGGCGATGAGCGGCATGAGGGCTTGCACGCCCTGCTCCGTCTCGAGGTCGAGTCGGAGCAGTTGGTGCCAGTGGTCGGGGGTGTCGAGCAGCGCATGCTTGAGCATCTCGCCGTAGCCGCTGAGCAGTTCGCGCGAGGGCAGCGTGGCGATGAGGGAGGGGAGGACGAGGGTGTCGAGGGGCTGCGCGTAGGTGCCGATGGCGTTCTTGATGCCAGCGTAGTCGAAGCCCGTCTTGCCGCCAGAGGCAGCATCGACCATAGCGAGGAGCGTGGTGGGGACGTTGATATGGGGCATGCCGCGTTTGTAGGTGGAAGCAGCAAAACCGCCGAGGTCACAGATGACGCCGCCGCCCGCGCAGACGAGGACATCGTCGCGCGTGGCACGGTGGTCAAGCAGGAACTGCCAGATACGCTCCACGGTGGCAAGGGTCTTGTGCTGCTCGCCATCGGGAATCTCCAAGCGCGGGCTCGCCGCCCACGGTTGGTCGGCGAACGATTGATGACAGAAGTGCCATATTGATGAGGTGGTTAGGACAAAATACATAGGTCGGTAGTTTATAAGGAAGAGGAAGTCTTGTTTTTGGGGGTATGAGGGACTACATAAAGTGTCGGCAGAGTAAGGGTATAGCCTCGGCAATCACTAACTAATCACTAACTAATCACTAACTAATCACTAACTAATCGTTAACTCTTGTCTTTAGTTGGTCTGCTGTCGCTTGGTCGTCAAAAACAGAGACACGTATATCCGTTCGGACGGCAAAGGTACGAAGAAAAAATGAGATACGCAAGCGTGAGGCGCGTTTTGGAGTGAAGAAAAGGCTCTTTCAGGGCATAATTTTGCGTTCTTCTGTTGCACAATTCATTTTTTTTGCGTACCTTTGCGGGCAAATTAAATTCTTTTCGCCATGAGAGTAATCAACTTGTCGGAGCGGAACTCGCTCTTGAATCAGTATCTGAAAGAGATACGCAGTGTGGATATTCAGCACGATAGTCTTCGTTTTCGCCGCAACATCGAGCGTATCGGCGAGGTGATGGCGGTGGAGGTGAGCCGCGAACTGACCTACGCGCCGGAGCCGGTGCAGACGCCGCTGGGCGTAGCGGAGGTGCAGGTGCCGACCGATAAGGTGGTGCTGGCGACGGTGCTCCGCGCAGGCTTGCCCCTGCACCAAGGCTTCCTCCACATGTTCGACCGCGCGGAGAACGCCTTTCTGAGCGCGTACCGCCGCTGGGGACGCAACCGCTACGGCGAGGAGGAGATAGAGATTGTGGCGGAGTATCTGGCGGCTCCGCAGTTGGAGGGGAAGACGCTGATGTTGGTGGACCCGATGCTGGCCACGGGCATGTCGATGGAGGTGGCATACCGCGCGCTGCTGAGCCACGGCACCCCCGCAGCGACGCACCTATGCTGCACCATCGGAACGACGCAAGCCGTTCAGTATCTGCAAGATACGCTGGGCAACCAGCCGAACATCACGCTCTGGTGCGCCGCCATCGACCCCACGCTCAACGAGCACAAATACATCGTGCCCGGCTTGGGCGACGCGGGAGACCTGTGCTTCGGGGAGAAACTGTGATAGTGGTCAGTGGTTAGTGGGCAGTGGTTAGTGGTCAGTGGTTAGTGGTCAGTGGTCAGTGGTTAGTTGGCAGAGATATGTATGGTATGTGCCTGCGGCAGTGGTCGCAGTGGCTATCGCGTTGCTCTCGCTTTGGGAGCACCCTACCCTGCCGCCGTTAGTGTTGCGGTGGAGCGACAAGACCTGGCACACGCTGATGTACGTGGTGCAGGCGGTGGCGCTGCTGTTGCCTGTGGCGGCTCCGGGAGGCGCAAAGCAGAAAGGAATATGGGTGCGCTATGCGGGGGCGTGGGTGCTGACGGTGGGCTACGGCGGATTGATGGAGGTGCTCCAAGCCACTTGTACCCGCACACGGACAGGCGACTGGATAGACTTTGTGGCAGATATCATCGGGGCGAGCGTCGGGGTAATTCTTGTGGCGATATATCGCGCTATGCGGGGGCGTTTTTCTTTTGGTAGGTAGTTTCTATGTTGCTGTATCAGATTGCTTTTAGTTTGCTGTTTGAGAAACGGAATCGTGTGGCGCTTCAGTGCTTGGAGCAATACGGTTCTGCGGAAGAGGCGTGGAAACACCTGACGGAGAAAGGGATGGGCGAAGCGTTGCAGCGGGCAGAGAGAGAGTTAGCGTTTGTGGAGAAGCATCGTATCAGCACCTATTGGTGCCAGGACGAGGGCTATCCTTTTCGCCTGCGGCAGTGCCCCGACCGACCGTTGTTGCTCTTCGGAAAAGGCAACCTGCGGGTGAACGAGGGGAAGATGGTGTCGGTGGTGGGCACGCGCAACGCGACCGACCGCGGCAAAGAACTGACGCGGCAGTTGGTGCTTGACCTTGCGCAGCGGGTGCCTAACCTGACCATCGTGAGCGGATTAGCCTACGGCATCGATGTGGCGGCGCACCGCGCGGCTATCGAAGCGGGGATTCCGACGCTGGTGGTGCTCGGACACGGGCTTGACCGGATTTATCCCGCACTGCACCGCAACGTGGCGGTGGCGACATTGGAGCACGGCGGTCTGCTGACGGAGTACGTGAGCGGGACGAGACCCGACCCGTGGCATTTCGTAGCGCGCGACAGGGTGATAGCGGGACTGGCTGACGCGGTAGTCGTGGTGGAGTCGAAAGCCAAAGGCGGGGCACTCATCACGGCGCAGATGGCATCGGACTACGACCGCGAGGTGTTCGCCTGCCCGGGGAGACCTTCGGACGAGCAGTCGCAGGGCTGCAACAGCCTGATTCGCAAGCAGAAAGCGCAACTCATCACCTGCGCGGACGACCTGATAGAAGCCATGAACTGGGCTACCGCCGCAGCGCCCGTGCAGACTGAGATAGTGGACTTCACAACGCCGCTGACAGATATACAACGCCTCCTGCTCGACAAACTACACGAGCAGGAGGACGGACTGCATGTCAACATGATAGTGATGGAGACGGGGCTGGACTACGCGCAGGTGTCTAACGAGTTGATGATGATGGAGATGGAGGGACTGGTTAAGTCGCTGCCCGGCGGGATGGTGAGGGCGATGAAATAATTATGAAAAAAGCAGTATCTTTGCCGTTGTTTAACGAAGCAAACAACAACCGATGTGCTATGATGTATTCTTTGTTTAGCGTGTTACCCTTTGTGGTTTGCATGATGTGGACGATTCTGTTTGCCTTGCGATGGCATGAGCACAGCGATGCCCAGCGGATGCTGCTGTTCTTTGCCGGCGTGTGCACCGTACTATATGGTTGCCATGCGCATTACTTATCAGAGACACACAATATCTATGTAGAGTCTCTGTGGATGATGTGCTCATTGGCTGTATATCCGCTATACTACCTGTATATTGTACTTCTGACAGACTATCGAAGAAGACCTACTCCCCTGAATCTTTTGCTATTGCTCCCCGCCCTCTTGTTGCCGGCAGCCCACCTGCTATTTCCGAACTATCCCATCCGGATGATACAGTCCGTGGTATTTATTCTGCTAATAGCGTATGTGTGCACCATGGGTCTGGTGCGTTTGCACCGTTTGGAGCGCGACATCCAAAACACCTATTCGGACACCGAAGATAAGTCCAGCCGAGGCATTCAGTGGTTGCTCAAATGTTTTGCGCTGACCTCGCTGTTTTCAATTACGTTTAGTGCCATTGGGCGCGACACCTTTCGTGAAGATTTGTTGGTTGCCATCCCCTCGATATTGTTTTCTACGATGTTGTTCATCCTCTTCTATGTGGGCGACCGATATAGTTTCTCTGCTCGCCAGATGCAACGCGAAGAGTGTCCACCGATTAGTCAGGAAGAGGAGTTGCCCACACCGGTGTCTGACGAAGAGCAAGCGCAGTTTGTTGCCCGCTTGCAGCACCTGATGGAGGACGAGCAGGTATTTTTAGAGCCGAACCTGAAATTAAACGATTTGGCCCTGCGTGTAGGAACTTGCCGCACCTATCTGAGCAACTACCTGAATCAGACGCTGAAGGTATCGTTCTCCGACTTTATCAACGAACATCGCATCCGATATGCACAACGCTTGAAAGAAACGGAGACCGATGCCACCATCTCCTATCTGAGTGTCAAGTCCGGCTTCAACAGCGAACAGTCTTTTGTGCGGAATTACCGCAAATTCACCGGGCAATCACCCCAATAATGAAGTTTTGTACGATTTGATACTTGTTTGTACGATATAATTTGCGAATACGCGAATAAGACAGTAACTTTGCGCTACCTTAACGCAAAGTTATTTTTTTTACACCTAAAACAAACACCTAATCAAAATGAAAACGAAACTATTATTTGCCGCACTTGGCTGCAGCATCGCCATTATGGCGACCGAGACCGAGCAGAATTTTGCACAGCGTCGTGCAAACGTTGAAAAACTGAACGAGGAAAACCCGAACAACTGTGTCGTAGTGGGGGCGATGTTCTTCCAAAACGACACCGTTCCCACGGAAAAATCAGATTACTACTACGACAAAGACAAGGTGATGATAGCCTCGTTTGACTATGAAATGAGGGATACAGGATGGTTTTGCAGACGATACGAGTATTATGAGCATATCTATCTGCCCAATGATACAACAAACTTCATCTTCACCCACTCATGGAACTATGATAATAGCACTTGGTATCCCGTGGGAGGTTCCAAGATCCGTTACATAACCAACGGCAATGTGGTAACCACGGAATATTGGGATAGTTCCGCCCCCGACACCACCCAATGGGAAGCCCGCTCAAAGGAGCACATCACCTACGATGAACAAAGACGCGAGATAGAGCAAATCCACTATGATTTCAAAGACGATGCGTGGGTGGAAAATTACAAATATGAGTACGCTTATAACGAAAACGACGAGCGCACCTACTACGCCTACTTTATTTGGAAAAACGGAGCATGGCAAGTTTATAATAAGATGGAGACAAAGACAACGGACACCACCTTGTACAAAGCATCATACTATTACAAAGACCATTTGGACTCGTTGCAACTGACCAACTATGAATATTACAAGTATGATGCGCAAGGTAATGTGCTGCTCTATATCTGGGGTGCCGGCGGCGGCAGAATATATCAAAAAAACATATATGGATACGAGGACGGAAAGCCGGTATGGAAAGAGTCGTACAAAGAGGCGGACTATTCACCATACGACCTGCTTCTCACGGAAAGAAGCACCTATGAAACCGATGCGCAGAACCGTATCATCAACGCCCAAACGGACTACTATATGTACGGCACAGAGGTCTATCGTTCTATCCGCGAGATGGCAACTTATGCCTATGACGATGAAAACAGGCCTGCCACAGTAGAGCAACACGACTCCATCGATGGAACATGGGTGCCCACATCTCGGACTGAATATACATACAATGCCAACCGACAGCTAACCTGCCTGCTCAACTTGTCTTACAACCAAGAGACGCAGGTATGGGTGAATTCGACTAAGGTAGAGAGCACTTTTAACAGCAATGACCTATTGCTGAGCCATGCAACCTATTATTGGGATACCGAGAAAAACCGTTGGCAAGGACAGGTCAAGTTTGAAACAGAGTACAACGAGCAGGACATCCCCATCGCCGACTACACCTTTATGATGCCTAACGGAGACACGGTATGGGTAGCAGAAAGTGCGATTGTACGCATGTTCGATGTGTATGGAAACTTCCTCGGAGAAGGCTGGTACGGTCGCGATGAGGATGGTAATTGGGTGAACAGAGGCAAGCAACTGATGTCTTATGTTTGTGGGGATATTCCTACCGCTTCGCAACCGGTAATCGCAGAACCCGGGTACGACTTCGTTACCTTCGCATGGCTCAGTTACGAGAATGCTGAGACCTATACACTGACCGTGAAGTC
Source organism: Paludibacteraceae bacterium (assembly GCA_051870955.1). Classification (GTDB taxonomy): domain Bacteria; phylum Bacteroidota; class Bacteroidia; order Bacteroidales; family Paludibacteraceae; genus Colicola. The sequence continues at coordinate 29,016 of JBJECJ010000079.1, forward strand.
CGCCGACCAAAAGACCGTGATTGCCATCATGCACTTTAATGCGTATGGTCAGTTGATAGATACGCAGACCCCAGAATCTCCGAGGCGCCGTGCCGCTATGGCTTCGTCCAGCTCGGTATTCACCTGCCAAATTGAGGGACTGGAATCGGGGACAGAATACTTTTTCAGCATGGTAGCCAAAGACGCTGAGGAAGAGGTGATTGAGACAAGCGAGGGCACATTTGCGACCGAAGGTGAATCATCCGGCATTGAAACAACCTATTCCGAAAAGCAGGGTGCCGAGAAGATACTGCAAGAGGGGAGACTCCTCATCCGCCATCAAGACCATTGGTACAACGCAATAGGAACGCGAATCCAATAAACTGTTTAGTTAATGGCGTAGCAAGTATGCAAACGCCCAAGAAAGAGGCTGCCTAATGATGTGGAGAGTTAGGCAGCCTCTTTCTTTTAGTTCTGATGGGTCGGGGTGTACCCGGACATACCCTTCGCTCAGCGTCTTTCTGCCCTTTGCTCGGCTTTATTGTACGGGAATAGCACGGGAATTGTACGGGAATAGTACGGGGATGATGGCTGTTGGGTTGTTCATTAACGGCTTATAGATTCGTTCTTTTATCGTGTCGTTTTCGAGTCGTTTTCGTCTTTTTTTCGAGATGTACAAGATGGGCACTCCATACATTAATGAGGTGGGTTTGACGAAAATTGCAAAAAAAACGGGGAAATCTTGCTTTTATCAAAAAAAAGTAGTAACTTTGCAGCCGATTTTGGAAAACACTAATCTTATTCTAAGACGATATGAACGCAATTCTGAAAAACTTGGGCGTAATCATCCTTCTGCTGGGTGTGGCTTTCTTGGTGGTTTACAACTTTGCTACGCAGGCAAACTGGCTGCTGGTGGCAGGTTTGGCAACCGAGTTGGCAGGTATTCTGACCTACGTCGTAGTAAACAAATTCGTTGAGTAATCGCGCTTTATGAGCGAGAATGCCTTCAATGATTCTGTGAAGTATCACTTGACGGGCATGTACCAAGATTGGTTCTTGGACTATGCGTCGTATGTGATATTAGAGCGAGCCGTCCCCGCGATAGAGGACGGCTTGAAGCCTGTGCAACGGCGTATCCTGCACGCGATGAAGTGCGTGGACGACGGGAAGATGAACAAGGTGGCGAACATCGTGGGACAGACGATGCAATACCATCCGCACGGCGATGCGAGCATTGGAGACGCTCTCGTACAATTAGGGCAAAAAGACCTGCTGATAGACTGTCAGGGGAACTGGGGGAATATCCTCACGGGCGACGGCGCGGCGGCACCCCGTTATATCGAGGCGCGGCTGAGCAAGTTTGCGCTCGACACGGTGTTCAACCCGAAGACGACGCACTGGATGCTGTCGTATGACGGGCGGAAGAAAGAGCCGATTCACCTGCCGATAAAGTTCCCTCTGCTGCTGGCGCAGGGCGTAGAGGGTATTGCCGTAGGTCTGAACTCGAAGATACTGCCGCATAACTTCTGCGAGATATGCGATGCGGCGTTGGCGTACCTGCGCGGGGAGGAGTTTGTGCTCTATCCCGATTTCCCGACGGGGGGCGAGATAGACGTGAGCCGCTACAACGACGGCGAGCGCGGGGGGACGGTGAAGATACGGGCGAAGATACAGAAAGCGGACGACAACAAGACGCTGATTATCACCGAGATACCCTACGGCACGACGACGACGAAGATTATCGAGACCATCCTGCGGGCGAACCAGAAAGGGAAGATTAAGATTCGCAAGGTGGACGACTTCACGGCAGACACAGCGCGGATTGTGGTGCAGTTGGCTCCCGGGTCGTCGTCGGACAAGGCGATAGACGCGCTGTATGCGTTCACCGACTGCGAGGTGAACATATCGCCCAACTGCTGCGTGGTGCAAAACAAGAAGCCGATATTCACCACGGTGAGCAACCTGCTGCGGATGTCGGTGGACAACACGATGGCGTTGCTGAAATGGGAGTTGGAGATAGAGAAAGGCGAACTGGAGGAGAAATACTTCTATACCTCGCTTGAGAAGATATTTATCGAGAACCGTATCTATAAGGAAGAGGGCTACGAGAATGCGCCGAACAAAGAGAAACTGATTGCGTTTGTGGACAAGGCGCTGACGCCGTGGAAAGGGCAACTGATACGCGAAGTAAGGCAAGAGGATATCGAGAAGCTGTTTGAGATACGGATGATTCGTATCACGAAGTTCGACTCGAAGAAAGCGGATGAGTTGATGCGCGACCTCGACAAGCAGATAAAAGCCTGCCAGAAGCATTTGGCACACCTGACCGACTACACGATAGATTGGTTTGAGATGCTGAAGAAGAAATACGGAGAGCGGTATCCGCGCCGGACGGAGGTGCGTAACTTTGCGAACATCAACGTGAAGACGGTGGTGGAAGCCAACGAGAAACTGTATATCAACCGCGCGGAGGGCTTTGTGGGGACGGGGCTGAAGAAAGACGAGTTCCTATGCAACTGCTCGGACATAGACGACATCATCGTATTCCACAAAGACGGGAAATACAAGGTGATGCGCGTGGCGGAGAAACTATTTATCGGTACGGATATCCTGCATATCGCTATCTTCAAGCGCAATGACGATAGGACGATATACAACGTGGTGTATCGCGACGGAAAAGGCGGGGTGTACTTCATGAAGCGATTCTCGGTTACTGGCGTTTCGCGCGACAAGGAGTACGACCTGACGCAAGGCAAGGCGGGGAGCAAGGTGGTGTATTTCACGGCGAACCCGAACGGCGAGGCGGAGGTGATACGCATCCAGTTGAAGCCTGCGCTGCACCTGAAGAAGATGGAAGTCTGCAAAGACCTGAGCGAGTTGGCAGTGAAGAGCCGCACGGCGCGAGGCAACGTGCTGACGAAGTTTGAGGTGAAGAGCATCACGCTCAAGCAGAAGGGGCACTCGACGCTTGGCGGCAGGAAGGTGTGGTTCGACCCCGATGTGCTGCGTATCAACTACGACGGGCAAGGGAACTACCTCGGCGAGTTCTGGGACGAAGACCGCATACTGGTGATTACCACGACGGGGGATTACTACCTGACGACGTTTGACCTGACGGCGCATTTTGGCCAAAACATCCTGCGGATAGAGAAGTTCGATGCGGAGAAAGTGTGGACGCTGGCGCTGTGGAATGCCGACTTGGGGTATTACTACGCGAAGCGGTTTGCCTTCGATGCAACCTTGAAGTCGCAGAATATGTTGGGCGAGAACAAGGAGTCGCGCATCGTGTTGCTGACCGACCGCGAGGAGCCTGTTTTCCGACTCGTGTTCACTGATGAGGCGCGTGAGGCGCAGGAGATAGCGATGGCGGAGTTTATCGACGAGAAATCGCCGAAGGCGAAGGGCAAGCGACTTTCTACCTTGGAGATAAGTCGGATAGAGGACATCACGCCGGAGCCGGAGCCGGAGGAAGAATCGGAGCCAGAGGAAGAGGAGGTTGCGGATTCTTTGGAGAGTGCTCAGTCTTCGGAAACGGAGGGTGTTGAGGGTGCTGAGGGTGCGGCCTCGAGACCGCACCTCCATGAAGACCTCCATGAAGACCTCCATGAAGAGAAGCAGGAGACGACGATTTCGGTGGAGGATGTGCCTATGACTATCACTACGCATAGTGGCGATTCTGCCGATGGGAATGAGGCAGATGACAGCCAACTGAGTTTATTCTGAGAAGCGGTGTTTATTTTGAGAAGCAGTGTTTATTCGGCGGTAAGTACCAAAAATCCGCCGCTATAATAAAATCCGCCGCTCTATTAAAATTCGCTGTTTTTATTAAAATCCACTGTTTTATTACTTTGATATTCTTTACACTACAATACTATGAATTGTTTGATTATAGGTTCGGGACCTGCGGGGTACACAGCGGCGATATATGCCTCTCGTGCTAATCTCTCTCCCGTGTTGATAGAAGGTCCGCAAGTAGGCGGTCAGTTGATGATTACCACCGAGGTGGAGAACTTCCCCGGCTACCCGGAGGGGGTGGCACCTTTCCAGATGATGGATGATATGCGGAGGCAGGCGGAGCGTTTCGGGACTCAGTTTATGGAAGGTGTGGTCTCGAGGGTGGATTTCTCCTGCTCGCCGAAGAAAGTGTGGCTGGATGACGGTCAGATGTTGGAGTCGGAGACAGTGATTGTAGCCACGGGTGCGAGTGCGAAATTCTTGGGTATTCCCTCGGAGGAAGAGTACAAGGGTCGCGGTGTATCTGCATGTGCTACCTGCGACGGCTTTTTCTACCGCAACAAGACGGTAGCGGTAGTGGGCGGAGGCGATACGGCATGCGAAGAAGCCACCTATTTGGCAGGATTATGCAAGAAAGTGTACATGATAGTTCGCAAGCCCTATCTGCGCGCTTCGGAGATTATGCAGCAGCGTGTGCTCAACAATCCGAAGATAGAGGTGCTATTTGAGCACAACACCTTGCGGCTGACGGGTGAGCCGAAGGTGCAAGGAGCGGACTTGGTCTATCGCAAGGGGAGTCCGGAGGAGGAAGTGCGCCATATCGACATAGACGGATTCTTCCTTGCCATCGGTCATAAGCCGAACACCGACCTCTTTGCCGCGTATCTCGACAGAGATGAGGAAGGGTATATCAAGGTGGAGGGCGACAGCCCTCGCACGAACGTTCCCGGTGTGTTTGCTGCGGGGGACTGCGCAGACCCGCATTATCGTCAAGCCGTAGTGGCGGCGGCATCGGGCTGCAAAGCCGCCATGGAGGCGGACAAGTACTTGAAGAAATAAGCGTACTGAAAAAGATACGGGAGGCTGTCTAACAAGTTTGTTGGGCAGCCTCTTTTTGTATGCGCCTATTAGGTTATCGCAGGAGCCAAGAAAGGGCGTATGCCGTGAGGAGGAAAGCGGCATACAAGCAGAAGACGATTCCGCGTGCGAGGGAGTCTCGCTGGCGGAAGAAGAGCGTAGCCGCGGCGGGAGGGAGGAAGAAGAGGAAGAGCAGGATTAGCAGCGACTGCTGGGCGACGCTGTCTCTATCTATGCGCACGGCGATGGTGATGAGGAAAGCCAAGTGGGCTGCGAGGAAGACAGAGAGGAGGATAATCGGTATTATCCCGAGGTGGGCAAACACCGCTGAGGATGCGCAGAAGACTTCCGCAAAAGAAGGTATCTTCAGCATACCGAAAGCCGCTCCTATAGCCACATAGATGGCAAAGAGGGCAATAGCGATGAGGGAGCCCAATGCCGTCCGCAGGTTCATGGAGCGGAGCAGGATATAGGCAAGCCAGACAACGGGCACCATGCAGACAGCCTGCGGGATGAAGAGAGAGGCGAGGAGCGCAAAAGCAGTAGCAAGGAAACAATCGTGGGCAGTCTCTTCCTCACGGTAGGCTCTATGGATGATTTGCACGATAATCATCGTAAGCACGATGGCTGCTTGGAGTTGCCACCACGCGTGGATAGCGGGGAAGGCTGTGGTGGTGAGCAGATAGAGGAAGACGGGCAGAAAGTCGCGGTAGCGCACCACGCCCGTCGCCCGCATCATGAGGAAGACGGTGTAAGCATTGACGAGCATGAGCGCGAAAGTGAAGCAGAGCGGAAACGCGGTTGCGAACGAAGAATAGTCGCAAGCGATGAAGTCGGGTATCCATCCGCATAAGACCGCCACCGACAGCGCGAGGGCTATCGGAAGAGGGATGCGGGATATGGAAGGAAGAAGGTACATTACAGGACCCACCCCGACCCTCCCTTAAAGGGAGGGAGAAAGGGGTCAGTGGTTAGTGGTTGATGGTTGGATAACCGCGGGCGAGACGCACACGACAAGTCGGTATGTACCACCCGCGTCCCCAGTGTTTTAGAATCCTTTGCGTTGGAGGTAGAACTTGGGGTTGGCGGGTTTGCCTCGGAACTCGAGGTAGAGTTCCTGTGCGTCGCGTGTGCCTCCCTGCTCCAACAGGTGGCGGAAGCGGCGAGCCACCTCGGGATTGAAGATATCGCCCGTCTCAGCAAAAGCAGCGAAAGCATCGGCATCAAGCACTGCCGCCCATGTGTAACTGTAATATCCTGCCTCGTAGCCCGTGGTGAAGATATGGTTGTAGAAGGTGGAGCGGTAGCGGGTGATGATTTCGGGTATCATACCCATCTTCGCCATCGACGCTGCCTCGAAGGCATCCACATCCAGTCCCTCGGCGGAGGTCAACTCGTGGTAGTCCATGTCGAGGATAGAGGCAGAGAGCAACTCGGCGGTAACGAACCCTTGGTTGAAGGTGCCGGCGCGGTTGATTTTGGCAATGAGGCTGTCGGGCATGACCTCACCCGTTTGGTAATGGAAGGCATAAGTCTTCATCACCTCGGGGCGGTAGCAGTAGTTCTCCATGAACTGCGAGGGCAGTTCCACGAAGTCGCGCGGGGTGTTGGTGCCTGCAAGCGATTTGTAGGTCGCTTTGGAGAGCAGTCCGTGGAGGGCGTGTCCGAACTCGTGGAAGAGGGTCTCCACGTCGTCCATGCTCAGGAGCGAGGGATTGCCTTGGGTGGGTTTATTGAAGTTGCCGACGTTGATGATGACGGGTCGGTGGTCAACGCCCTCGGCGTCCACATACTGGTGGCAGATATCGTTCATCCATGCGCCCGGGCGCTTGCCTGCGCGGGGGAAATAGTCGGTGTAGAGGATACCGATGAGCGAGCCGTCGGCGTCGGTTACCTTGAACACCTCCACCTCGGGGTTATAGACGGGCATGCCTTCCAGTTGCTCAAACTGCAAGCCGTAGAGCGTGGTGGCGAGTTGGAACACGCCGCGGCGGACGTTGCTCAACTCGAAATAGGGTTTGAGTTCCTCCTCGTCGAGGTCGTATTGCTCTTTGCGCAGTTTCTCGGCGTAGTACCACCAATCCCAGGGTTGCAGTTTCTCGCCGGGGAGGTCTTTGTTCATGAGTGCCTGCAAGGCAGCCGCCTCGCGCTTTGCCGCCGCGATGGAGGGCGCCCAAACGGATTGGAGGAAGGTATCTACGGTCTTGGAGTCCTTTGCCATGCAGTCGGCAAGGATATAGTCGGCGGGGTTCTGATAGCCGAAGAGTTGCGCTTTCTCGATACGCAGCGCCATGGTCTTTTGGATGACGGCTTTGTTGTCGAAGTCGTTGTTGTGGTTGCCACGGGTGGTGTATGCCATGAGCAGTTCTTCGCGCAGTCGGCGGTTTTGGCAGTACTGGAGTACGGGTGTGAAGGAGGTGCGCTTGGGGGTAAAGAGCCATGCGTCGGGTCTTCCTGCGGCAGCGGCTTCCTCTTTCGCAGCGGCTTTGGCGCTCTCGGGCAGCCCCGCTAACTCGCTCTCGTCGGTAACGAAGAGTTGGTAGGCATTGGTCTCCGCCACCACGTTGTTACCGAATTGTAGCGACAGCAAGCCCAACTCCTTGTTGATTTCTTTGAGTCGCTCTTTCTTGTCCTCGGGGAGGTTAGCCCCGTTCTGCGCAAAGGCTTTGTAAGTCTGCTCGGTCAGGCGCAGTTGCTCGGGAGTCAGCCCCAAAGTTTCGCGGGCATCATAGACGGCTTTCACGCGTTGGAAGAGGGAATCGTTGAGGATGATGCCGTCGGAGAGTTCGGAGAGCATGGGCGTAACCTCTTCGGCGATGGCGTTCATCTCGTCGTTGCCGTCGGCGTCAAGGATGTTGAAGAACACACCCGTTACGCGGTCGAGGAGTGCACCCGTGCGGTCGAGGGCAGCGATGGTGTTCTCGAAGGTGGGGGCTTCGGGGTTAGCAACGATAGCGGCTATCTCCGCTTTGTTTTCAGCAATGGCTTTCTCGAAGGCGGGCATGTAGTGCTCCGTCTTCACTTTGTCGAAAGCCGGCACGCCGTAGGGCGTGTTCTGCTCCGTGAGGAGCGGGTTTTCCGTGTTGGTGCAAGCCATAAGGGCAACGAGCGCAAGGCTCAGTATAAACAGTTTTTTCATATCGTTTGAAATTTTGTGCAAAGATACAAAAAAAAATCGGGTTTTGCAAGGATTTTCCAAAAAAAATTTTTTCTCCGTTAATCGCCGTTAATGATCCGCTAATTTCTCGTTGTGTTTCTCCGTTAATCGCCGTTAATTATCCGTTAATTTCGGTCTATAGGTCAAAATGCAGTCTGAAAAAAAGTAGTATCTCTCTATAGGT
>JBJECJ010000080.1:0-36302 GCA_051870955.1 Paludibacteraceae bacterium
GTTATTTAACGATTTATAAATTTAATGCGAAATTTATCGCAACAGTACTAATTACACGTTAATTATACGTTAAAGAAAACATATCCCGACAGGTCGGGACAAGTTTGGTAATGAATTAATGGTTAATTACACGTTAATTATACGTTAAAGAAAACATATCCCGACAGGTCGGGACAAGTTTGGTAATGAATTAATGGTTAATTACACGTTAATTATACGTTAAAGAAAACATATCCCGACAGGTCGGGACAAGTTCCGAACAATTTTTGGAAATTTTTGTTGAAATAAAAGAGTCATCGTTGTTTCAATGTATATGTATCTTATTTCGAGTTCATGTTAACGAGGTATGAATAACCATTAGCCACCATTTACGGAGCAAACGGAAATCGGTACCTCATTGGGGTGCCTATTCGGCGCCTTGTAGGGGCAACTCGGCGCCTACTTGGTTTATTCGGCGCCTACTCGGCGCCTCTTTCGGCGTTTCCAAAAAAAAAGCACACAGCATGCATTTTCTTTATAACAAATTGTATTCCAACTATCTATAATTCCTGAAAAAGAGAATTTCAGGCTCAAAAATAGCACTTTGCCGTCTTGTTTTACACAAAACGCCGAAAATACGGCATTCCTTTAATAAGTGACTGTCGTCTGCCAAAAAAGCCGTGCTCATCCACTTACCTTCCAACGATGAATTGGCATGATTTTTGGTGGGGTATGGTAGAAAAAAAAGACAAACACGATTATGCGTAAATTAACCCTATTGGCAGCCTTCGTGAGCCTAATGCTCGTCGGCTGCACGAACCCTCAGAAGGAGGACACGACAATGAAAGAACAAGCCGTTATCGAAAACATCCTGACCCGCAAGTCGGTGCGCTATTTCACCGGCGACACTATCTCCCAAGCGCAGATAGAGACCCTGCTGCGCTGCGCTATGGCTGCCCCGTCGGCAATGAACAAACAGCCGTGGGCGTTCATCGTAGTAACCGACCCCACCCTGCTGCAGCGTATCGGCAGCGAGATGCCCAACACCCGTTGCCTGAACCGCCCCGCCTGCGCCATCGTCCCCTGCGGCGACCTGAGCAAGGCGCTGGAGGGCCGACCCGATTTTTGGATTAACGACGTGTCGGCAGCCACGGAGAACCTGCTGCTCGCCGCCCATGCGATGGGCTTGGGAGCAGTGTGGACGGGTATCCATCCCGACCCCGACCGCGTGGCACAGTTGCAGGCGATTCTCCAACTGCCCGAACATATCATCCCCCTCTGTGTAGTGCCCGTAGGCATCCCCGCAGAGTCCCCCGCCGTGAAAGAGAAATACACCGAGGAGAATATCCGCTACAACCGGTGGTAAGTGGTCAGACGACCCGCGACAGACCCGTGAGAATCTCTTACGCTAACATATAATTATCGTGTAATTATTCATGTAATTATAAATCACAATGATAAAAATTAATGAATAATTACACGGCAATTACATGTTAAAAAGCAAATGACAGTTATACGTTATTTTGCAAACAATGTGAGGAATTATTTGCGTATTTCAAAAAAAAGGCGTACCTTTGCACCCGGTTTTGAAAGACCGTCTTGCGACTGTCCCGACACTAGTCGGGACGCTGACAGACAAACGACCGCACTTCGTGCTATCCGACTGATATAGTATCGTTTGTAAATCAGTCGTTCAGCGAAGCGGTCGGACAGCGAAGCGGTCGAACATCGGACAGCAAAGCGGTCATTATCAAGAAGTTATGAATAAGAAAATTGTAATACCCATTATTGTTTTCCTTATCCTTGGCATAGGTGCGTTGGTGTACCTGAACTATCGTCAGCGTCAGGAGATGCAGGAGGTGGTGGAACTGATGGAATATGAGAAGTCGGAGCTGGAGGAAGAATACGAAGACCTTGCTATCCAGTTCGACGGCTACCAAAACATCTCCATCCAGAACGATTCTCTGCAAGACCTGCTTTCCCGCGAGCAGCAGCGTGTGCAAGACCTGCTGGAGGAGTTGCGAATCACCAAGGCGACCAACGCCCGCCGCATAGCCGAACTGAAAAAGGAGTTGGCGACCGTGCGCGCGGTGATGGTGGAGTATGTGCGCCAGATAGACTCGCTGAACGCGACCAATCAGCGTCTGACCGAGGAAAATCAACAGTATAAGCAGGACAACAGACAGTTGGCTCGGCACAACGAGCGCTTGGAGCAGACCAATACCCAACTGGCGGAGACCGTATGGCGCGCCTCGCTGCTGGAACTGATAGACTGTTCGATGACGACCCTCAACAAGAACGGTCATAAAACACGGATAATCAGTCAGATAAAGAAACTGCAGTTCGACTACACCATCGGCAAGAACATCACCTGCGAGCCGGGGATGAAGACGCTCTATGTACGCGTCATCAACCCCGACGGCGAGTTGCTGGGAGAAGACTCGACGAAGGTCTTTGCCTTCGAGAACAGCGAGATAGGCTACACCATGGCGCAGGACTTTGAGTACGAGGGAGAGGAACTGACAGGGACGGTCTATTGGGGATTCGAAGAAGAAGCCGAGACGGGCTACTACAATGCCGATTTCTTTGCGGACGGGAACCTGATAGGCTCTTTCCCGTTCCAAATAAAAAAATAATGCCGAATTATTTGCGTATTCCAAATAATTTTCGTACCTTTGCACCCGCTTTCCGTGTGAAAGCGTAAATGCAACGAAGTTTCTACCAAGAAAAATCGTAATTCGTAAATCGTAATTCGTAAATCTCTTGTGTGTTGCTTTGTTGTGATTGTTTAACTTATCAACTTTATTTATTGTCATGTACTTGACTTCAGAAAAGAAAGCAGAGTTGTTCGCACAGTACGGCAACGACGCAAAGAACACGGGTTCCGCAGAGAGCCAAATCGCCCTCTTCACCTATCGTATCAACCACCTGACCGAGCACCTCAAGAACAATCGCAAGGACTTCGGTACGGAGCGTGCGCTGACCACGCTGGTAGGTAAGCGTCGTCGCTTGCTCGACTACCTGAAAGAGAAGGACATTGAGCGCTATCGTACAATCATCAAGCAACTCGGTATTCGTAAGTAAGAAAAAAGCAGCCCACGAGGCTGCTTTTTTATTTTTCCTAATTCATAATTCATAATTCCAAAAACAGCAGGTCCGGGTGCGTTTGGTATGATATTTGCGGGAGGAAAAGTGAACAAACAATTATCATTAACCATCCAAAAACTTCATTACTATGAGAGACTTAGGAAAGATATTGGCTGCGCTTGCCGGAGGTGCATTGGTAGGCGCTGCGGTAGCATTGCTGACTGCTCCAAAGAGCGGTGCGGAGACGCGCGCACAGATTATCGCCCTTGCCAAAGAGAAGGGGTTGTACCTGGACCACGCCGAGTGGGACGCTTTTGTTGCCAAAGTGAAGGCTCGTCTGCACGATTATTTCACCCACGAGGAGTTGGACGCCGTGGTGGATGAGGTGCTGGCAGAGGACAAAAAAGTATAGAGAATTAACAATTAAGAATTAACAATTAACATGCATTGCGTGTCAACTATTCAGCAAACGGGCATGTTAATTGTTAATTGTAAATTGTTAATTGTTAATTGTTAATTGACAGAACGTTATGTCTGACGAGCAATATCAACAACTGCTAAGCGACACACGGTCATACCTGAACACTCAGTTCGACCTGTTGCGGCTGAATCTGCTGGAGAAACTGAGCCGTATCATCGGGCTGATACTGTTTGCGCTGGTTGCCATACTGCTGGTTTTCGCCATCTTCGGCTTCTCGGCGGTAGCGTTGGCGTTTGTGTTGGCGCAGTGGTTACCGCTGTGGGCGTCGTTTCTCATCATCGGCGGCGTGTTCCTGCTTGCACTCATCTTGGCGATAGCCTTTCGCAAGCAATGGTTCATCAATCCTATTGTGTGCGCGCTGAGCGCGATTCTGTTCAGCGACTCGACCGCGTCGGAGGGAAAGGAGGTGCGTCATGCGTGATTTGCACCAACTCCGTTCGTTGGAGGACATCGCCGTCGCACGCGGACAGTTACAGCAACGCGCGTCGCAACAGTTGGGTGCCCTGCACCGAGATACAGAGCCTATTCGTAGGGACGTGAGTCTGCTAACAAGCCGACTTCAACGGATAATCCACACCGTTTCATCCGTCGCGTCGTTCTTCTCGCCGCTGTCGGTCATAGCGCCGCGAGCAAGCAGAGGGGCACTCTTTGTGTCTATCATCAGGCGATTGATTCGACGGCTCCGCAGGAAAGCAAATTAGAAACTCCTGCTCCGTGAGGTGGTGAAGATACCGCCGAGGAGCGAGAAGAGGAGATAGAAAGGATAGACGAGTTCGAGCAACAGGGCCGTCCACACCGAAGTATCAGGTTCGCGCGAGCGGATAAGGGCGTACTCCACGGGGAACTTAACGAGTAAGAGCGGTGGACAGAGGAGTTGCAAGATATTGGCTATCAGAACGATAGCGCCACAGAGGATGATGTCGCGGTCGTGATACGCTGGCGCTTTGCCTGCCCAACGCATGCGCTGCCGGAAGAAGGCGCGGCAGGTAGGTACCGGACGGACGATGGCGGTGAAGTTCTCATCCTCCGAGACACCGATACGCAACCCGCGGCGCTTGAACGATTCAAGGAGGAACATATCGTCGCCGCTCGCCAACTCAGGATGGAGGTCCGGATAGGATTCAAGCCATCGGTCTCTGCGGACTATCAGGTTGGCGCTGCTACATAGCACGGGGTGTCCGTGCTTCGCAGAAAGGAGAGTAAGTGCCTGAATAGCAGCGTATTCCGCTATCTGTAAGCGTTCGAGCAGGTTGGGGCGGTGCTCCGCGGATGTCCGCATGCGGAGCGGTAGGATGAGCAGGTCGTAGCCTGCCCATTTTTTGTTGTCGGCATGCGCTTCGCGTAGCGCGGGGGCGGGTACGATATCGTCGTCCATGAGCCAAACGAAGTCGGTCTTGGTGCGGCGGATGAGTTGGTGCAGCGCATGTTTCTTGCCCTTTCCCTCGTCGTTGATTCCGCGGCGGGGGATGACGGGGGTAATCTCAGCGGGCTGATTTTGCAGGGTCCGGAGTTGGGCAAGGAAGTCGGGATACGACTTGGCGATACAGGCGGTGTTGTCGCAGGGCAGTTCTGCCGCCAGCAACGCCATGGCGATGCGGTGGTCGCCGTAGGTCTTGTGCTCCGCTACGGATTGCAGACGGTCTGACTCTTTGAGACGCAGCGAGTCGGTCCCCGTAGCGCGGAGCCGGATTCCCAACTGCTCGCAGGTGATAGCCAATGCGGGGTAGAGGTCGGGACAGGAGGAGAAATCGACCGACAGCACGCTCGCTTCCACCGTGCGTTCGCGGCGAATCAGCACCCCGTCCGGAGTGAATGTCGTCGATACACCGAGGGGTACGAAAAGGTCGGAAACCACACGGTCCCCTTGCAGAGAATCGCGCGTGAGACCCTCCAGGAACAGTTCACCTCCGTGCAGCGCTACCCACTCGTACCAGAAAGCCGCAGACGACCAGTCGCGCTCAATAGACGAGCAAGAGGGGGCAACGGACAATGGGGGGAACTCATCCCCTCCCTCCGTAGAGAGGGTCGGAGTGGGTCCTATCTCCACACATCGCCGAGTCATCTCGATGTACGGCGAGCGGCTGTCCGTCTCCACCTCCACCCCCATCAGTAACAACGCCGAGACGAACTGCGTCGATTGAGGATGGTTCAGCACCACGCGGGGGACAGCGCACAACGGCTTAGCGTTGCGCCATATCCGCACGGGAGGAAAACCCTCTTCCCCCTCGTACTCAATGCGCGCACCGAGTGTGCGCAGGGCGTCCACTAATTGACCTATCGGGCGCTCCAACATACGCGCACAACCCGTCAACACCACGGGACTACCCGACGCAGCGTGCGCCGACAACGCGCAGTAAGCCGTCAGGAAACGCATGGCGGTACCGCAGTTATCCACATTGATTACGGGCGGATTATCCCCACTTCCCTTTTGAGTCAGTTGCGCCAAAGCCGCACGCAGCACACGAACATCCTCCGGCGCGCCGTCGCCCGTCTCCATCAACGGTACACCCGCCCGAGCCTGCAAAACAAACAGACGCTGGGCGATAGACTTCGATATAGGCAGACGAATAACAGTAGACATAGCACACAAACTAAAAGCAGAGCGCAAAGATACTGCTTTTTTCTGATATACGCAAATCTAATTAGGCAATTACCCGACACTTACCCGACACTTACCCGAGGATAAATGTGCCTATTCTTGAATGTCCGTACAAAAAAAAACAGGAGTAGACAGCATTGTCTGCTCCTGTTCTTTTCCTTAACGGCGAAAGAGAAACACCTACTCCTTCACTGCCTTGAAGGACATATCAAGTCCTTTGACGGAGTGGGTGAGCGCACCTACGGAGATGAAGTCCACGCCGCAGAGGGCATAGTCGCGCAGGGTGTCGATGGTGATACCGCCCGACGACTCTATCTCCATGTGGCGACCCGCCGTCTTCTCCCAGTCGCGTATGAGCGCTACGGCTTGTTTGGTACGCTCGGGGGTGAAGTTATCCAGCATGATACGGTCGGGGATGTTGGTCGCCAGCGCCTCGCGTATCTCAGTCTCGTTGCGCGTCTCTACCTCGATACGCAGGTCTTTGCCCTTCTCACGACAATAGTCGCGCGCGCGAGTCAGTGCGTTGGTGATGCCGCCGGCAAAGTCCACGTGGTTGTCCTTCAACAGAATCATATCGAAGAGCCCGATACGGTGGTTCATGCCGCCGCCTATCTTCACCGCCTCCTTCTCCAAATAGCGCAGACCGGGCGTGGTCTTGCGCGTGTCCAGCACATGGCAACCCGTGTCGTCGATGAGCGACTGGTAGCGGTGCGTCGTCGTCGCGATACCCGACATACGCTGCATGATATTGAGCATGGTGCGCTCTATCTGCAGCAGAGACAGTTCCTTGCCGTGGACGCGGAACGCCACATCGCCGGGCTTCACCGCCGCGCCGTCTTCAAGGAACTGCTCCATGCGGCACTCAGGGTCGAAATAGCGGATAATCTCTTTCGCTACCTCCACGCCTGCCAAGATACCATGTTCCTTGATGATCAACTGCTGGCAGCCCATCTGGGTAGCGGGGATACAACTGAGCGAGGTGTGGTCACCATCGCGTATGTCTTCTTCAAACCAAAGCGCAATCAGTCTGCGCAACTCTTCTGTTTGCATAATTTATTTGACTATTTTATCGGAGTGCTCGGAGTAATCGGAGTATTCAGAGCCCGCCTATTTTTTAATTTTCTTATAGACCATCTTGCCAATGTAGTAGAGAACCACCACGCCCACAAGGGCTAAGATGATGATACTCAGTTCGTGGCTGTATTGGTTGATGAGGTCTGCCTGCCCGTGGGCGATATAGCCGAGCAGTGCCAACACCGTATTCCAAAGAAACGCGCCCAAGAAGGTGTAGAGCATGAACTGCCCGAAGTGCATCTTCGCCAAACCCGCGGGGATACTGATGAGTTGGCGGATACCCGGGATAAGCCGACCGATGAACGTGCTCACCTTACCGTGGTCGTTGAAGTAGTTCTCCGCTTTCTGTACCTTCTCGCTGCTGAGCAACAACAGGTGCCCCACGCGGCTGTCGGCGAACTTATAGATAATCGGACGCCCCAGCCACATCGAGAGCAGGTAGTTGATGACCGCACCGAGCATTGCGCCTATCGTGCCGAAGAGCACTATCAGCACCACGTCCACGGGGTAGTTGCCCGTAACGCAGAGCGCGCTGGTCGGCTCCGACGCCACATAGACGGCAGGCGGAATCACCACCTCGCTGGGAAAAGGGACGAACGACGACTCAATGGTCATCATTGCCGTGATAGAGGCGTAATTCATGTGCGCCGCATACCACGATGTTACTGTTTCTACAAAAGACATAACATGTTGGGCATTGCATGTTGGCATTTCATGTTAACTATTTCATGTTCAACACG
Source organism: Paludibacteraceae bacterium (assembly GCA_051870955.1). Classification (GTDB taxonomy): domain Bacteria; phylum Bacteroidota; class Bacteroidia; order Bacteroidales; family Paludibacteraceae; genus Colicola. The sequence continues at coordinate 7,961 of JBJECJ010000080.1, forward strand.
GAGTGATTAACAGAAACTGATTAACAGGAACTGACCAACACAAAGTGATTTATCTTCTCAACCATCCTCCCCAGCGCCGTTGAGGGGTCTCTTCAGCGGGTTTGGCGGGGGCATGCTCGTCATCTTCTATGTGTATCACCACCTCGTCTGCCGTGGGGGTGTTGCCCCATTGCGGAGTAACTTTCTCATCGGAGACAAGGGTTGTCTCTGCGGCTTGCAGGGTGTCCTTCAAGTCAATGGTTACCGCCTGCTCGTCCTCCTTGGGTTTGTCGAGCGTCTCGTAGTTCTGGCGAATAGCGTCTTGTATCGACTGCTCCTCGTCTTCCGTGTCTATCGTCGGCAACCCGTCCACCTCATAGCCTGTGGCGATGATGGTAACGCGCACGTCCTCGCCTAATGTCTCGTCCAGCGCGGCGCCCCACTGCACCTCTACCTCCTCGCCTATCTCGTCCACGAAGGCGTTTATCTGGTCTATCTCCTGCATCTGGATGGCATGCTCCGTGGAGCAGTAGAGTTGGAGCAGCAGCCGTTTGGCACCGTGCACGTCGTTGGTGTTCACCAGCGGCGAGTTGAGCGCGTCGTTGATGGCGTCGGCGATACGTGTCTCGCCGCTCGCGCGACCTACGTTCATTATCGCCACACCGCCGTCTTTGAGGGTGTTGTACACATCGGCAAAGTCAGTGTTGACGATACCCGGCAGGGTGATGATTTCCGCGATGGCGCGCGCTGCGTTGGCTACCACGTCGTTGGATTTCTCGAAGGCGTTGAGGAAAGAGAAATCGGGGTAGATGTCCTTCAACTTCTCATTGTTGATAATCAGCAGGGCATCCACGTGCTTCGCCAGTTTGGCTACGCCGACCATCGCCTTGTGTATCTTCTGCCCTTTCTCGAACTTGAAGGGAATGGTAACGATACCCACGGTGAGGATTCCCATCTCCTGCGCCACTTCCGCCACGATAGGCGAGGCTCCCGTGCCCGTGCCGCCGCCCATGCCGGCTGCCACAAAGAGCATCTTCGTGCCGTCGTTGAGTGCCGTCTTGATGTCCTCACGCGACTGCTCGGCATACTGGCAGGCTACCTCCGGCTTGCCGCCTGCACCTAAACCGGGACCCAACTGCAGTTTGGCAGGGACGGACAACTTGCTCATCGCCTGCTTGTCGGTATTGCATACAAGGAAAGTAACGTCTTTGATTCCCTGCTGGTAGAGGTAGTTGACCGCGTTGCCGCCGCCACCACCTACGCCTACCACCTTGATAAGGCTATCTTCCACTATCTCCAACGGGAGAGTTATCAATTCTTCGTTCATAGTTTTATGTAATTGAGACCCCCTCCAACTCCTCCCCTACGAAGGGGGAGAGAAGAGAGAATAGTCTTAATGGTTAATTGTCATTATATTCCCCCTCCCTTTGTAGGGAGGGTTGGGGAGGGTCCTACTCCTGCTCCGAGAAGAGGTCTATCAGTTTCTTCTTCGTTTCACCTATTAGGCTCTCTGCCCCTTTGATGACGCGGTCTTGGTGTCGGTCGCGATAATCCTGCCCGAGCAGTATCGTCCCGACGAGCGGCGCGTAGGTCGGCTCGAGGTACTGCTCCGCAGTGTCGGCGGTCAGGAGCAGGTCGTGTCCCCCGTAGCGGACGGTGATGGCGGTGCGTCGCTGTATGTAGTCGTCCACGCCCCGCAGCATGCTGCCGCCGCCTGTGATATAAAGGGTGCGGATACGCCCTGCGTAGGTGTTCAACTTCGCCAGCAGCGGACTGAGTATCTCGTCTAACTTCTGCGCAATGGTCTCCGCCAGTTGCTCGCTCGTCAGCGAGAAATAGCCGCCTAACTCCGGCGCGGCGGGGATACGCATGGTGATGTTCTTCTCCACTTGTTCGGGAGACGCATAGCCGTATCGGGTCTTCAGCAGTTCGGCGGTCTTCGCACTCACCCCTTGTTGCTCCAAGTAGCGGGTGATATGCGCCCCGCCTTGGGCAACCACCTCGTTGCAGACATACTCGCCTGCCTTATAAACCGTCAGCGTGGTGGTCTGGTGACCCATATCCAGCACCGCGCAGCCCTCGTCTAATATCTGACTGCCGTCTTCGGCGGCAAACAGCGAGAGCAACACATCGGGGCGCGGGAACACGCTCTCCACCACTTTCTTCGCTTGCAGGAAACTCTTGCGGAGGTTCGCGTCTATCGCCTTATTACCGTAGAACGCATTGTAATGCCCTTCGAGCACGGTAGCACTCTGTTTCTCAGGCACTTCCTCCTGCCGCACGCCGTCCAACACGTAGAAACTCGGCACAATACCCAAGACCGCCAACTGCGGGTACTTGTTCTCTATCTTCTGCTTGCACTCCTCTTCCAACGCCTCCAACATGGTAGCGGGTATCTCGCGCCGGCGCACTTGGTCGCGCTTCGCCATCACCTCCACTACCCCCATCGACTGCCCGCCTACCGAGCAGAAAGCACTCGGAATCTCCTCCACGCCGATACGGTTCGCCAGCAGGGTCAGCACCTTGTTGATGGCAAAACCCGTGTCAAGCGACTGGCGCACCACACCTGCCTCCACTGCACGCGGCTTCTCGTTGCACTCTTCCACCCCCAATATCCGAAACAGACCGTCCCCCACACGCTGCGCCGCCATAGCACGCACGCCATTGCTACCCAAATCCACCGCCACCAAAGGCAGTTCGGTTGCTTTCTGATATCTATTTCCTCGCTTTGCCATAGTCTTTGTTCTTGGTTCCTGGTTCCTGGCTCCTGACTCCTGGTTCTTTGTTCCTGGTTCCTGGCTCCTACCTTCCCGCCACCACCTGCCCCTGATAGCGGAGGTCGAGGGTGCGATAACGGGGTTTCTCTATGCTTGCCGTGCGGCGGTAGAAGACGGCGGCTTTCTGCAGTTTGCCCTCATAGTCGTCTATCTCGCCCAACACCAAGTCCTCTTGTTTCCCTTTCTGCTTGATACGTATATGCTTGGGTGTCCGCACGTCTATCGCCTCCACGCGCGCGCTCCAATAATCATCTTCCTGCACCCACTCCGCGAAGTCCGCAAGCACCGTCGATGCCGTCTCAAAGCCCACTTTCCCCATGGCTACGGGCACCGTGTCGTGTATGCTCGCCCTGAGCGGCATCTTGCGGCGGTCGGTGTCGATATAATACGCTTCATCGGCGGTAACCACCTTCAGCAGCGGCACCCGCTGGGTAACACGGATTCGCGCAGTGCCGTCCTCCGCGGTGTAGCACTCTGCCGTCCGCACCATCGGGTGCTCGCGGATGATGTTCTCCATATGCTGCAAGTTTATCCGGTGCAGATACTCACCCACAGGGTACGCATTATGCTGTTTGAGAAGCGTGAACAACTCCTTCTCGCTTACATACGAACGCTCGTCCTCATCGGCTATCTTGCACACCAACTCCTTGCACCGCTCCTCTCTGTCCTTCCCCCTACTCGTCCCCACTGCCACCGCCAGCAGGGCTATCAACCCCACCACCACAAGCGATTTCAATATGACAGTTTTCAAATTCATTCAAGGAGGTGCGGACAGAAGTATTATCCCGACAAGTCAAGAACCGCACAATTATAGTTACAAATTATAATCCTTAATGCCAGCCCCGAAGGGGCGACATAGACCAGCGTAGGGTGGAACCCTACGTATGCGGGGCGACCTTCTCCAACTCCCCCGCCCCTCCGGGGAGGGGGTAAGGGGGCGGGGCAATTTGAACAAAAGAAGAACAAATATATATCATTCCCTTACTAAACTTGATGCAAATATCGCATTAATAGTCCTTCATCCTTTATCTTCACAGACGAAGGTAATCAGTCTTTTATCCTTCATCTTTCAGCGAGCGAAGCGAGCGGTCCTTAATCCAACAGCGCTTCCGCTATCGGCTCCACCAGCCTGTCTATATCCCCCGCGCCGAGCGTGATGACCACCGCGGGTGCCTGCTCGTGCGCTTTCTGGCGCAGGAAATCCGCCAACTCGTCTTTGGTAACCAGCCATCGGTCGGCGCACGTCAGTCGCTCCAGCAGCATGCAGGACGACACCCCCGGGATAGGCTCTTCCCGCGCAGGATAAATCGGCAGCAGCACTACCTCATCCAGCGTCGAGAGCACCGCCGCAAACTGCTCCGCAAAGTCCCTCGTGCGCGAGTAGAGATGAGGCTGAAACACCCCTATCAGATGCCGCTCGGGGAACAGACGGCGTATCGAATCTATCGCCATGCGTATCTCTTCGGGATGGTGCGCATAATCGTCCACATACGCCACTTCCGGCGTGTTCACATGCACGTTGAAACGGCGGTACACCCCACTGTACGAGTCTATGCCGTGCCGCAGTTCGTCCACCCGCACGCCGTTCAGCCACGCCGCCGCCATCGCCGCCACCGCGTTCTCGATGTTTATCCACACGGGCACGCCCAAGTTCATGTCCACTATCGTCTCCGTCGGCGTGTGGAAATCGAAACGGATATGCCCGTCTGCCACGCGGATGTTGTCCGCATAGAAGTCCGCAACCTCCGTCGCGCTGTACGAATACACCTTCACCCCTTTCTTCGTTTTCGGCTGCAACGCAATGCCTTTCTTGATAATCAGCGTATTCTTCACAAGCGACGTAAACTCCTGAAAAGCAGCGCGATACTCTTCCTCTGTGCCGTATATGTCGAGGTGGTCGGGGTCGGCGGAGGTGATTATCGCCATGTACGGCGTCAGTTGCAGAAACGAGCGGTCGTACTCATCTGCCTCCACCACCACGTAACTCGTGTCTTTCTGCATCAGCACGTTCGAGTTGTAGTTGTTGCTTATCCCGCCCAAGAACGCGTTCGCGCCTATCTCCGACTGGTACATGATATGCGCCAGCATGGTCGAAGTCGTCGTCTTCCCGTGGGTGCCTGCCACGCACAGCGCACGCATCTGCTTGGTAACCATCCCAAGCACCTCCGCACGTTTCTGTATCGAGAAACCGCCGCCGAGCAGGTACTGGTAAATAGCGCAGTCATCATGCACCGCAGGCGTGCGCACCACCAGCGTGTGCTTCGGTGTCAACTCCACACGCTGCACGTTCTCCACGCGGTCGGTGTAGTGCACCTCTATCCCTTCCTTCTCCAATTCCTTCGTCAGCGGCGACGCCGTCCGGTCATAGCCCATGACCAAGAACCCCTGCGCCTTGAAGTAGCGCGCCAGAGCACTCATGCCGATGCCGCCGATGCCTAAGAAATAAAGAGATTGTATATCTTTGTAATCAATCATAATGTTGATGAAAATTCGTTTGGTTTAACAATAGTAATCTGTTTGGTTCGTGAGTTTATTGGATTTTCAGCCTGCAAAGATACTGCTTTTTTTTGGAATACACAAGGGTTACCCTAATTTTTTGTGTCGCACCTCTGTTTTGCCCTGCCCGCCGCAGCACCGAAAATTTACGATTGTTAAGATGACTCTCCCCGAGACCGCGCAGAGACCGTACCGTAACATTACCGTAACATTACCGTAACATTACCGTAACATAAGAGAGACCATTACGAGACTTTCTGCGGACTCAAAAAGGTACGATTATTAAGATTTTGCCGATTTCCATCTGCCGCCAAACCGACCAAAAAGCAGGAAAAACGACGTACCAAACTGATTTTATGCAAAGAAAATAAGGTTTCACTAAAATTTACACCGCAGCAACCACTTTGGCACAAAGTTTGTATGTTAGTTTCACGTAGTTTTTGTAGTTTACGAAAGCAACATAAACAACGAAAAATACGAAAAGTACGAAAACAACAATATATATATGGAAACAACAGTAGATATTCGTTCGCTTCAAGAGCGTATTGAGCGCGAGAGTTCGTTTGTAGAGGCGCTGACGATGGGCATGAACCAAGTGATTGTGGGGCAGAAACACCTTGTGGAGAGCCTGCTGATAGGCTTGCTCAGCGATGGGCATATCCTCTTGGAAGGCGTGCCCGGATTGGCAAAGACCTTGGCTATCAAGACTTTGGCAGACCTTATCAAGGCGGACTTCTCTCGTATTCAGTTCACGCCCGACCTGCTGCCTGCCGACGTGGTAGGTACGCAGATTTACTCGCAGAAGACCGAGGAGTTTCATATCAAGAAAGGTCCTATCTTCGCGAACTTCGTGCTGGCAGATGAGATTAACCGTGCGCCGGCGAAGGTGCAGTCGGCATTGCTCGAAGCCATGCAGGAGCGTCAAATCACCATCGGCGATGAGACCTTCCCGCTGGGCGACCCGTTCCTCGTACTCGCTACGCAGAACCCGATAGAGCAAGAGGGTACCTACCCCCTGCCCGAAGCGCAGACCGACCGTTTCATGCTGAAAGTGGTCATCGGCTACCCGAAGAAAGAGGAGGAGCAGCAGATTATCCGTCAGAACATCGGCGGCAAGAAGCCGCACGTGTTGCCTATCCTCTCCACGGACGACATCAAGAAAGCCCGCGAGATAGTCAACGAGGTATATTTAGACGAGAAGATAGAGCGCTATATCGTGGATATTGTGTTCGCTACGCGCACGCCTGAGGACTACGGATTGAAGAACCTGAAGCCGATGATACAGTTCGGCGGCTCGCCCCGTGCCAGCATCAACTTGGCGCGTGCAGCGCGTGCCTACGCCTTCATCCACCGCCGCGGGTATGTCATCCCCGAGGATGTGCGGGCAGTGTGCTACGACGTGCTGCGCCACCGTATCGGCTTGACCTACGAGGCAGAGGCGAACAACATGACCACCGAGGACGTGATTACCGAAGTGCTGAACGCAGTGCAAGTGCCGTAAAGGAGACCGTCTTACTGGGGACGCGGGCGTCTCGCCCGCGGACAGTTCGGAACGAACTGCTTGGGCATGCAATGCTGATACAACCAAGGCTCGTGCCTTGCCCGCAGGCGAGACGCCTGCGTCCCCGGTGAAGCACCCGGACAGCAAAGCGGTCAACCAATCAAAAGAAGAATTATGACGCAAGAGGAGTTACTAAATAGGGTACGGAAGATAGAGATTAAGGCGCGGGGACTGAGCCGCAATATCTTCGCAGGCGAGTACCATTCGCAGTTCAAGGGGCGCGGTATGGCGTTCTCTGAGGTGCGCGAGTACCAGCCCGGGGATGACGTGCGCTCTATCGACTGGAATGTAACCGCGCGCCTGAACAAGCCCTATATCAAAGTGTTCGAGGAAGAGCGCGAGATGACGGTAATGCTCTTGGTGGACGTGTCCGGCAGTCGGAACTTCGGTACGCTGAGCGAGACCAAGCGCGACATGATGGCAGAGGTGGCGGCTACGCTGGCGTTCTCCACCATCGCCAACAACGACAAGGTGGGCGTTATCTTCTTCTCTGACCATATAGAGAAGTACATCCCCGCCAAGAAAGGTAAGTCGCACGTGCTGCATATCATCCGCGAGTTGCTCTCCTTCGAGCCCGAGTCCACAGGCACGGATATCAACGGCGCATTGCAGTACTTCGCCAATGCGCAGAAACGCCGCTGCACGGCTTTCCTCATCTCCGACTGCATGGACGAGGCTTTTGTGCGCGAGGCTGACAGCAAACGCATAGGGACAGTGCCCGTGGCGATAGCGGCGCACAAGCATGACCTGAACGTGGTGCAGATATACGACCGCCGAGACGCGGAGATGCCCGATGTGGGACTGCTGAAGGTGAAGGACGCGGAGACGGGCGAGCGTATTTGGGTGGACACCTCGATAGACCGAGTACGCGACGACTACGCCCACGCATGGCAACGACAACAGACCCTGCTCGAGAACCTCTTTATCCGCACCGGCGTGAACAACATCGCCATCCGCACCGATGAAGACTACGTGAAAGCACTGATGAGACTATTTAGATAATGATGAATCTGTTATTAGCAATAATCGTTTCTGCAGCCATCGACTCGACGGCAATCTATATCGGCGACCAGACGGCTATGCACCTGCGTGCTACGCTGGAGCCGACGGAACAAGTGGCGTTGCCCCGCTACGAGGAGACGCTTATCGACGGCATCGAGATAGTGGAGCGCACGGAGGTGGATACCACCGTCCTGCGAGACGGACGCCTGCAACTGGCGCAGACGCTGACGCTGACTTCGTTCAGCGATTCGCTGTTCTTCATCCCGCCGCAACCTTTCGTGAGCGGGGAAGACACGCTGTGGTCGGACGGCTTGTCGCTCAACGTGATACAGCCTTTCGAGATAGACACCACGCTTGCCATCACCGACATCAAGCCCGTGCAGCGGGCGCCGATATGGTGGTGGGGTATCATCCGCTGGGTGCTGCTGGCGATAGGTTGCGTACTCTTGGGTGTCGGGGTATGGTTCCTCGTGAGATGGGCAATGCGCCGCAAGAAAGGCGACGAGTTGCAGTTGGCAGAGGTGGAGAAACGCCCTGCGGAGGAAGTAGCATTGGAGAAACTCGACCGTATCAAGGCGGAGAAGATTTGGCAGGAAGGCAAGGTGAAAGAGTATCAGACGGAGTTGACCGACGTCATCCGCGAGTATATCGGTCGCCGTTACGCGGTGAAGAGCACGGAGAAGACCAGCGATGAGACGCTGCGCGAACTCAAACCGCTGATGGCAGAGCAGAAAGACCTGTTCGAGCGGCTTAGGAAGATGCTCTCGCTCGCCGACTTGGTGAAGTTCGCCAAATGGCACACTACTCCCGATGAGAACGAGAGCGCGCTACTGACCGCCTACGATTTCGTACACGAGACCACCACTGCCCCCGCCGAAGGCGAGCCGAAAGAAGAGGAAGATATGTTCTCGCTGGAAACGAAATAACCACTGGGGGCGCAGGCGTCTCGCCTGCGGACAATCACTAACCACTGACCACTAATCACTGACCACTAACAATGTCATTTGCAAGTCCCGGATATTTATTTCTGCTACTATTCCTGATACCTGTCGTGGGATGGTACATCTATGAGTTGCGCAAGGCGGACGCGAGTGTGCAGATGTCGTCTGCCGCCACGCTGAAACGCAGTGCGCGTTCATGGCGCGTCTATCTGCTGCATGTGCCTTTTGTGCTGCGTGTGGCGGCTATCACGCTGCTCTCCATTGCGCTGGCGCGTCCGCAACTGACCAACCGCTGGTCGTCGGAGTCCACCGAGGGAATAGACATCATGATGGCGCTCGACATCTCGGGTACTATGCAGGCGGAAGACCTGAAACCCAACCGTCTGGAAGCCGCCAAGCAGGTGGCGTCGGACTTTGTCATCGCGCGCCCCAACGACCAGATAGGGCTCGTAGTCTTTGCCGGCGAGAGTTTCACACAATGCCCGCTCACGACCGACCACGCGGTGTTGGTCAACCTCTTTAAGTCGGTGAAGTTCGGCATGATAGAGGACGGTACTGCCATCGGTTTGGGTTTGGCGAATGCGGTCAACCGCATGAAAGACTCGCCCACGAAGTCGAAAGTGGTCATCCTGCTGACCGACGGCTCGAACAACCGCGGGGACATAGACCCCATCACGGCAGCGGAGATAGCCAAGATCTTTGGTATCCGCGTGTATGCTGTGGGCGTAGGCTCCCACGGGCAGGCGCGTGTACCCGTGCAGACACCCGTGGGCATACAATACATGACGATGGACAGCGAATTCGATGAGACAACGCTACAGAACATCGCGTCTATCACCGGCGGACAGTACTTCCGCGCTACGGACAACAATAGCCTGAAGCAGATTTACGAGCAGATAGACCAATTAGAGAAGACCAAACTGCGTGTGCGCGAGTATGCCAAGCATACCGACACCTTTGCGCCTTTCCTCGTTGCCGCACTCCTCTGCCTGCTGGCAGAAATCCTGCTGCGCTACTTCGTCCTGCGAACGATAAGCAACTGATAATTGGTTGAGAGTTAAGGGACTCCAATGCCCTCTCTCAACACTAAACTCTAAACACTAAACTCTCAAACAAACATTATGTTTCGTTTTGCCAATATAGACATGCTATGGTTGCTGGCAGGGGTGCCGGTGATGATAGTAGCGTATATCTTGTATGCGCGTCGGAAACGCCGCCAGTTGGAGGCGTTTGGCGACCCTGCATTGGTGGAGGCACTGATGCCCAATGCGTCGCGCGTGCGCCCTACGGTGAAGTTCAGCCTGCTGATGGTGGCGTATGTGCTGCTGTGTATTGCCGTGGCGCGTCCACAGTACGGACAACGCGAGGAGACGCGCAAAAGGCAAGGTATAGAGGCGATTATCGCCCTTGATATATCCAACTCGATGATGGCGGAGGACGTAGTGCCCAACCGCCTCGACAGAGCCAAGCAGATGTTGAGCAAGATGATAGACCGGATGGTGGACGACAAGGTCGGTTTAGTAGTGTTTGCCGGCGAAGCCTTCACCCAACTGCCTATCACTTGCGACTACGTCTCGGCAAAGATGTTCCTCTCTGCCATCGACCCGAGCCTTATCAAGACCCAAGGAACGGCTATCGGCGAGGCCCTCTCCACCTCCATCCGCGCTTTCGGCGGCGAGGAGACGGACGCAGGACGAGTGATTGTGCTCATCACCGATGGTGAGAACCACGAAGACGATGCCGTAGCGGTGGCGACACGCGCCAAAGAGATGGGTATCAAAATCATTGTCGTGGGCATAGGCAAACCCGAAGGGGCTCCTATTCCCATCCCGGGCACTAACGACTTCCGCAAAGACCGACAAGGCAACGTGGTAGTGTCGCGCCTGAACGAAGACATGTGCCGCGAGATAGCGCAGGCTGGCAATGGTATCTACGTCCGCTGCGACAACACCAACACCGCCATGCGTACCCTTGAGAAAGAATTAGACACCCTTGCCACCGCCGAGTTGGAGACACAGGTCTTCACCGACTACAACGAGCAGTTCCAGACCTTTGCCCTGCTGGCATTGCTGGTGCTTATCATCGACTTCTTTATCTTCAACCGCAAGAACAAATCGCTCACACGAATCAATATCTTTGAAAGACCCTCTAAATCTCCCTTAAAGGGAGACTTAAAATAGCCCTATGAAGAAGATTATCAACATATTATGCCTATCCTGCCTACTGACGTTGGCGGCGAGTCCGCTGTATGCGCAGAAGGAGTCGGGCAAAGTATTCCGCGGCAACAAGGAGTATGAGAAGCAAGACTATACCGCCGCTGAGGTGGAGTATCGTCGCGGCATAGAGCAAAACAGTGAATCGTTTGAGGCGCACTACAACTTAGGCAATGCCCTCTTCCGACAGGAGAAATACCCCGAGGCACAAGCGGAGTTCGAGAAAGCCGCGTCGTTGCTTCCGAAAGAGGACAAGACCAACAGGGCTGCCACTTTTCACAACTTAGGCAATGCATTCTTTGCGCAAGAGCAATACGAGAAAGCCATCGAGGCATACAAAGAAGCCCTGCGCAACAACCCCAAGGACGACGACACGCGTTACAACCTCGTGAAAGCCATGGAGATGTTGAAGAAACAACAAGAACAACAGCAGCAACAGCAACAACAACAGCAGCAGCAGAATCAACAAGACCAACAGCAACAACAGAAAGAGCAACAGCAACAACAAGAACAGCAGAACCAAGAACAGAATCAACAACAAGAGCAAGAGCAGCAACAGCAACAATCCGAGCCACAGGAGCAAGAGCAGAAGATGGACAAAGAGACCGCCGAGCAGATTCTGCAAGCCCTGGAACAAGACGAGCAAGAAACCCAAGAGAAACTACAACGCCAACAAGGCACCAAACGCCGCGTAGAGAAAGATTGGTAATATGAAACAAACGGCTAAAATACTATTTTTGTTGCACTGTGCGCTATGCACGGTGCTTCTCCCTATTATGGCAGACGATGCGGTGGAGTTTCGCGCGCAAGCGCCTGCCCAAGTCATCGTGGGCAAACCTTTTCAACTCACCTACACCGTCAACCAGCGTGCCCGCGACCTGAAAGCCCCTGAGATGACGGACTTTGATGTGCTGGCGGGTCCTTACTCCTCCTCGTCCAGTTCCACCACGTTCGTCAACGGCAAGCGTACCTCCACTTACACGCAGACCTACACCTATACCCTCATGGCACAGCGCGAAGGGACGTTCACCATACCGCCTGCCGACATCAAAGTGAGCGGCGAACGCCACCAATCCAACGGCGTGCGCATCACCGTGCTGCCGCCCGATGAGCAACCCGCCGCCGGCGCGTCGCAAGGCGGCAACGCACAGCAGAGCAAGTCCTCGCAGCAAGCATCTTCCGACGGCAGTGTCTCGTCGGAAAACCTGTTCATACGCACCATCGTCAGCAAGACCCGCGTCCACGAGCAGGAAGCCATCTTGCTCTCGTACAAACTCTATTTCGCAGGCGTGGATGTGGCGCAGTTCACCAACAACACGAAGATACCGGAGTTCACGGGCTTCCTGAAACAGGACTTGGAGCAGGGCGACATCCAAACCGAGTTGGAGCACTACAACGGCAGAAACTACCAGACGGCAGTGCTCTACCGCACGCTGCTCTACCCCCAGCACGCGGGGGACATACAGATAGACCCCGCCACCTTCGAGGCGGTGCTCCGTGTGCAGACTCGCGCACAGGTGCGCAGTATCTTCGATGATTTCTTCGGCACCTACACCAACGTAACCAAGACGCTCAAAGCCCCGGGTGCGACCATTCACGTGGAGGCGTTGCCCAAGGGAAAACCCGCAGGGTTTGCCGGCGGCGTGGGGCACTTCACCCTCTCGTCGAACATCTCGCAGACCGAGATGCAGGCGAACGAAGCGGTTACGCTGAGACTCACTATCCAAGGCACGGGCAACATGAAGTTGCTCAAGACCCCGACCGTGGACTGGCCCGAAGGCTTCGAGCCCTACGACCCGAAGGTGAGCAACAACTTCAAAGCCACTGCGGCAGGCATGTCCGGCAGCAAGACCATCGAGTATCTGGCTATCCCGCGCGCTGCCGGCGAGTACACCATCCCGCCGATTACCTTTGCCTACTACGACACGCAGGAGGACGCTTACAAGACGCTCTCCACGCCCGAATATACCCTGCACGTGCAGCGCGGCACGGGCGATGAGGCGGGCACTCCCGTGGTGAACAACTACGTGAACAAAGAGGACATCAAGACCCTCGGCACCGATATCCGCTACATCTACACGGGGGAACTGGCGGCAGCCAAGTCGGCTAACCCCTCCGCCTCGCTGGTGTGGCGGTATGCGTGGGCGGGGTATGTGTTGCCGCTGCTGATTGCTTGCCTGCTCTTTGCCGTCTTCCACAAGCGAATCAAAGAGAATGCCGACATCACGCGCGTGCGCTCCAAGCATGCGAACAAGGTAGCGCAGAAGCGACTGAAGAAGGCGGCGCAACTGATGAAGACCGGCGACAGCGAGGCGTTCTACACGGAGATTGAGCGCGCCCTCTGGATGTACCTGAGCGACCGACTGAGCGTGCCGACGGCAGACCTCAACAAGGACAACATCGCCTCCATCCTGCGCGGAAAGGGCGTGGGCGAAGATATCATCGCCGAGGTCAACCGCGTGCTGTCCGATGCGGAGTTCGCCCGCTATGCGCCCGCCGCCGCACAGAGCAAAGAGCAACTGTACACCGCCGCGACGGAGATAATCGACCAACTCGAGAGCAAAGCATAGGACCCACCCCGCCCCTCCCTACAAAGGGAGGGAGATAAAATGATATTGTCTAACTAACACAAATCTTCCTACACTCCCCCTTTGTAGGGGGAGATGGAGGGGGTCAAACAACAATATGAAAAAGCCTTTTCAAATACTGATAACCATTTGCCTATCGTTCTTGGTTCTCTGCCCTGTATCGGCGCAGACCACCTTTGCAGACGCCAATGCGCTCTATGCCGAAGGGGAGTATGCGCAGGCAGCCGAGGCATACCGCGCCCTCATCGCCGAGTACCCTGCGGAGAGCAACCGCGAAGCGCTGGCGCTGCTGCAATACAACTTGGGCAACGCCTGCTTCAAGCAGGGGGAGTTGGCGCAGTCTATCCTCGCCTACGAGCGGGCACTGCGGCTCAAGCCCAACTACAAAGACGCGAAGTACAACCTCGAGTTCGCCCAATCGAAGATTATCGACAACATCTCCGATACGCAGGCGTTCTTCCTGAGCAACTGGGCAAAAGCCTTCCGCAACCTGCTGGCGGAGAACACATGGCTGTGGCTCAGCATCGGACTGTTCGTCCTGTTTCTTGCAGGGGCGATGGTGTTCCTGCTCGGGCATGAGACATGGCTGCGCAAGACCGCTTTCTACATCGGTTGGTTGGCATTGCTATTCAGCATTTGGAGTGGTGTGAATGCCACCTCTCTCCACCGGCGCGACGCTGCCCGCGCGGAAGCCATCATCACGCAGGGTATCGTCAACGCCAAGTCGTCGCCCGACCGCTCGAGCACCGACCTCTTCACCGTCCACGAGGGCACGAAAGTGGAGATTCGCGAGACACTCGGCACATGGTGCAACATCCGCGTGGGGAACAACGAAGGATGGATGCCGCTCAACAACCTTGAGCGTATCTGATTTCCAACAAAAGTTATGCAAACGACCTGCGGGAGACCTGCGGACGACCTGCGGGAGACCCGCGACAGACCCGCGATAGACCCGCGAAAAAAAATCGGCAGCATTCGTATGCTACCGATTTTTTTCAGACTACTTATTCAAGGTTTATTCAAACGGCTCGGCGTAGGTGCAGCCTTCTCGCCATCGGGAGCAGCCGTATCGTGTGCGTCCGCGCACGATGACCCCTTTTCGGCAAACGGGACAGAGCATGCCCGCTTTGTTGGTCTTCACCTCACGGACTACCTCGCCGGTCATCTGTTTCAATTCGTCCAAGAACTGTTGCGCCGTGTATTCGCCGCACTCTATCTCGCGCAATTTCTTCTCCCATCGTCCTGTCAGTTCGGCGGATTTGAGCAGGGGCGAGATGATGGTGTGTATGAGTTCGACGCCGATGTCCGTGGCGCGAAGGGACTTGCCTTGCTTCACGATGTAGTTTCGCTGGTAGAGTTTCTCGATGATGGCGGCTCGCGTGGAGGGCCGTCCTATCCCATTCTCCTTCATGGCATCGCGTAGTTCCTCGTCGTCCACAGTCTTTCCGGCAGTCTCCATGGCTCGCAAAAGGGTCGCCTCGGTGTAGTACTTCGGCGGCGTGGTGGTCTTTTCCTGTAACTGCGGCACATGCGCTCCGCTCTCCCCTTTCGTGAAAGCGGGCAGAGACTTGCCCGCTTCTTCCGTATCGGTAGCGTCTGCTTCCTCATTGGATTTCTCGCCCGAGAAGACCTCCCGCCAACCGGCTTTCAGCACCTGTCTGCCCGTTACCTTGAAGTCCACTTTCTGCCACTCTTGGTCAGTCGATACAACCTCCGCCAGCACCGTGGTGTTGCTGACTTCGCAATCGGGGTAGAAAGCAGCGATGAAGCGCAGTGCGACGAGGTCGAACACCTTGCGTTCGTCGTTGGTCAGGTTGTCGGGACGCTGACCTGTGGGGATGATGGCATGGTGGTCGGTTACTTTCTTGCTGTCGAACACCTTCTTGGATTTGCGCAACGAGGTCTCACTTTTGCCCCCGTCCGCCTTGAGCCCGAGCAGCGGCGCCGCCTGCGGATAATGGTCTTTGATGCCCTGCAAAGTGGCGGGTACCTTCGGGTAGATATCATCGGGGAGGTAGGTCGTGTCCACGCGGGGATAGGTGGTAACGCGCTTCTCGTAGAGCGACTGGATGAGTTTGAGCGTCTGGTCGGCAGAGAAAGAGTACTTCTTGTTGCATTCCACTTGCAGGCTCGTCAAGTCAAAGAGTTTCGGGGCGGATTCGGTGCCTTTCTTCTTCTCTACGGAAGTGATTGTCAGCGGGTTGTCCTTGATGGTCGCTACCAATCGTTCGCCTTGCTCAAGCGAAGAGATGGCATACTCGTCTTCCTCCGCGGGCAACTGTGCGGTGAACAGCGTGTCGCGATAGAGGGTCTTCAACTCCCAATAGGTCTTCGGTACAAACCGCTCTATCTCCGCCTGGCGCTTCACCACCAGCGCGAGGGTAGGTGTCTGGACGCGACCGATAGAAAGCACCTGTCGGTCTTTTCCCGTTCCCCGCGCGTAGCGTATGGTGTACGCGCGCGTTGCGTTCATTCCCAGCAACCAATCACCGATGGCGCGCATCAGTCCCGCCTCGTATAATCGCTGGTACTCCGACTGGTCTTTGAGTTGGCGGAAACCCTCTGCGATAGCCTCCTCGGTCAACGAACTGACCCAGAGACGCTTCACCGGCACTTTGCAGCCCGCTTTTTGATAGACCCAGCGTTGTATCAGTTCACCCTCTTGCCCGGCATCGCCACAGTTGATGACCTCATCGGCTTGAGCGATTAGGGATTTGATGACGTTGAACTGTTTGTGCACCCCCTCGTCGCCACTCACCTTGATAGTGAACCTTTGCGGAATCATCGGCAAAACGCTCAGGTTCCAACCCTTCCATTGGTCGGTGTACTCCTGAGGCTCCAGCAGGGCACAGAGGTGTCCAAAAGTCCAAGTTACGCAGTAACCATTGCCCTCAAAATAACCATCTCGGCGCTGATTAGCGCCGAGAACTTTTGCAATATATTGTCCAACGGAAGGTTTCTCCGCAACACAAACAATCATCAGAACAATGGGATAACGCGATATTACCCTTTCTTGAAGAAGTAGGCTAATTCGCTGATATTGTGCCTTTTATCTCCACCCCCCCCATAGCCGTAGCCATAACCGTAACCGTAGCCATAACCATAGCCGTAGCCTGCACGGGTATTCTTCACACCATTGAGCAGACATGCCACATTCTTCATCTTCTTCTCCTCCACAATGCCATTGATGAAGTCCACCATGTCGCGAGGCGTATAATTAGAACGGCTAACGAACAAGGTCATATCACATACCCTATTCAGCAGGAAGGTATCACTCACCATCGCCATCGGTGCCGTATCCACGATGATATACTCATAGCGCTTGCGCAACTCGGTAAATAGGTCATCCAAACGTTCATTTTGCAGCAACTCATTCGGGTTCGGAGGAATTACACCGCAAGGTATCAAATCCAGATTCTTGTGTTCACCGGAGGGGATGATAGTATCATCTATGCTAAACGACGAGTCTGCCAAGTAGGAAGTCAGGCAACCTTTCTCGTGTAATCCGAAATACTTGGCAAGCATTGGTTTGCGGATATCCAAACCGACAAGCACCACTTTCTTGCCCAAGATAGCCAACGAGAGCGCAAGGTTAGTAGCGACATAGGACTTACCTTCTCCGTTAATGCTGGAAGTAACCAGTATGGTAGGTGATTTTGTGTCGGCAGGAAGCATGAAACGCAGGTTGGTACGCAACTGGCGGAACAACTCCGCAGAGACGGTCTTTTCGCCTTCGTGGATAGCGATATTTGCACCACGAGAGTTCTCGACGATTTGTCCGGCAAAAGGTGCATTGACCATGTTCTCATACTCTTTCGGGTCATGCAACTTATTATCCATCAGTTCTTTCAGATAGAGCAATGCAGCGGGGAAGCCCAAGCCCAATACCAAGCATATCAAGGCAATCATCTTCAGACTCGGCTTCGCCGTCAGGGTATTCACCTTCGGTTTGTCTATCATGCGCACAGGCGTAGAAGTGGCTGCCAACATCAGCGCATTCTCCTCACGCTTTTGATACAGATAGAGATACAACTCCTCTTTTAATACCTGCTGACGCTTTATCTGCACATACTGGCGCTCTTGCGAGGGTACGTTCTTGATGCGGGAGTTGAACTCTGAGTCGCGCGCCAACAGTCCATCGCGCGTGATAGTAAGGCTTTCACGGACGGAACCAATGCTGGCGATAATGTTTTGGCGCATGCTCAGCAACTGGTCATTCAACTGCTCCACAACGGGGTTCTCGTCGGTAGCCGTACGGAGGACGCGCATACGCTGCAGCAACATCTTGTTGTACTCGCTGATGAAAGAGGTAAGCGAGTTGTCCTCTATGCCTAAGTTAGCAGGTAAGAGGCTGAAGCGCTTGGTTTCATCCTGCAAGAACTCTTCGATATAATTTACCAAATTAAGTTGCGTCTCTATACCTGCCAACTCCCGTTGCTCCATTGTATTTGTTTGAAGCACCAAGCGAGCCTCCTCCGACAAGTCCGTCAGTTTGTTCTGGCTCTTGTAGTCAGCAACGGCGTCTTCCGCTTCGCTCAGTTCGTTTGTGATGATATTCAAGCGCTCGTTGATGAATGCCGCCGTATTGGTTGCCATACTATTCTTGTCTGCCACTGTATTTTGGTTGTACAGTTCTATGATAGTTGCCAGCAACGCCTCATCTCTACGCGGCATGTCGCTCGTCGTCTTCAAGTCAATGATGTTCGACTCTTTCTTACGAAGCGCCACCGTTACCGATTTCTGATAACCATCTACCACCCCTGCTTTTTGCACAGGGCAGGAGATAGAATATGCCGACGCATCTTCATTCCATGGCTTGTTTTGCGTCAATGCAATCTTACCCGCGCAAGTAGAGATAGGCGCATCCAAGTCAGCCACTTTGGTAGTGGAACTCTTGAAGCGTCCTACTTTCACCTTCACCTTATACCCGCCCTTGCGCATTTGCTTTATCTGCACTCGGAAGCCCTTTTTGCGGCTCAATTCCGTCAGTTGCACGGTATCGAGTCGGAAAGTAGTGGCAGGGAACTCGCCCACCCAACGCATACCGTCCTTGTAACGGTGCGACTGCCATAGGTTCAGTGCGTCCAAGGTCTGGTACATCAGGTCGCGTGAAGTCAGCACCTCCACTTCGTCGGCAGCCATCCCGTTCATGCTTAAGCCGAACATATCCAGTGCTCCACCCCCTATTCCGCTGAATACCTGCGAATCACCGCTCTGTCGCAACATGATAGATGCCTGGGTCTGATACTTGGGAGTAGTGCGCAAGAAATACAGCACACCCAAGCCACCACACAATGCCACACCTATCATGAACCAGTACCAATGACGCAGGCAAACGCCTAAAACTCGACGAATATCTATCTCTTGGTTGGTATTATTTTCCGAAGCCATAACTTTGTTTGAAGATTAAAAGGGGAGATTTTTGAAAAATTAGCAGTTCCGTCAGGCGGCAAGAAACCCGTCCTATGCTCAACAAAGGGTCTCACCGCAGTTCTCTATCGGGTTTATTTGGCAGCATTCACTACCGTTACTATCACCGTTGCCGTGCTTGCCAACGTAGAAACCATGCTCAGCCACAGACTGATGTTTGTACTATTGATAGCACGCACTTTGTTCGGCGAAACATATATCACATCATTTTGCTGCAGATAGTAGTACGGAGACGTAAACAACTCGTCCGAGTTCAAGTTCAGACGATGGAACTCCAATTTACCGTTGGTCTCGCGCGTAATCAATATATTGTCGCGCTGACCATATATAGACAAGTCGCCTGCCGCACCCAGCGCGTCCAAGAGCGTCATACGCCCGTTAGGCATGGTATATTGTCCCGGGCGATTCACCTCACCCATTACCGTTACTTTCGCATTAATCAAGCGCACCAACACCATCGGGTCTTTCACCTGCGCAGAGAGTTTCTCCTCCAACATATCGGACACTTCCGTAGTCTTCATGCCCAGCACGTTCACGCTACCCAGCACAGGGAACTCTATCTTTCCCTCTGCGTCCACCGTATAATATTGTTGGCTCGGGGTCGTTGTCAGTTGGTCGGTACCCGGATTAGAGAACACTACAGTAGGCAAATTGTATGGCACCACTGCCTCCATGTCTAATGCAGAAACAGTGATAGCCAACGCGTCCCCTGCTTTGATAATAGGGTCTATCTGCGATTCAAATACTTTGTTTACGGAATCGGCTGTGGAACTATCCACTCCGCGGAAATACGTCATTTGCTTTTGAGTTACACAACTCGAAAAAGCGACAGTAGCCAACAATAGGGAGGCAATACGCCCGACTTTTCTCATAAAGTATTAGGGTTTGTTTTTTGTAAAAGCGTGCAAAGGTACGACTTTTTTTTCAATTACACAAACTTTTACGGAAAATTTTCATTATATTTGCACATTTCCCAAAAATTCACTACCTTTGCACTCGATTTTTCAGAATACGGCAATAATCATACCCCTTACTGTTCATCATTAGCCATGCTTCCCCAATCCGACTTACAGAATATCAAACAGCGATTCGGCATTATCGGCAACAGTCCGTTGCTCAACCGCGGCATAGAGATTGCCTTGCAAGTGGCAAAGACCGACCTCAGCGTCCTCGTAACGGGCGAATCGGGTGTCGGCAAAGAGCATTTCCCGAAGATTATCCATGCCTTCTCCGCCCGCAAGCACGGTCCGTATTTCGCCATCAACTGCGGCGCCATCCCCGAAGGCACCATCGACTCCGAACTCTTCGGGCATGAGAAAGGCGCCTTCACCGACGCCAAAGCCGAGCGCAAGGGTTACTTCGAGATAGCCGACGGCGGCACACTCTTCCTCGACGAAGTGGGCGAGTTGCCTTTGCAGACGCAGGTGCGCCTATTGCGCGTACTGGAGACGGGCGAGTTCATCCGTATGGGTGCCAGCCAAGTGCAGAAGACCAACGTCCGCGTGGTCGCCGCTACCAACCTCAACATGCGCCGCGCCATCGAAGAAGGACGTTTCCGCGAAGACCTCTACTATCGCCTCAACACCGTGGAGATTCGGGTGCCCGCGCTCCGCGACCGCAAAGAGGACATCCCCTTGCTCTTCCGCAAGTTCTCTTCCGACTTCTGCAACCGCTACCGGATGCCGCCGCTCATGCTCTCCGAGGAGGCAACGCGCCTGCTCCAATCCTACTATTGGAACGGCAATATCCGCCAACTGAAGAACATCGCCGAGCAGGTCTCCGTCATCGAGATGGACCACCATATATCCGCCGACACACTCCAACGCTATCTGCCTGACAACGAACGTCAAAGCGGACTGGTACTCTCCTCCGCAGGCGGCAACGCCAATGCCGGCAAAGACTATGCCCACGAGATAAGTCTGCTCTACAACATGGTCGTCAAACTGCAGCAGGAAATCTCTGACCTCAAAGCCCAACTGCATACGGCTACAGCCTCTCCCGCCGCCTCTCTGCCGCAGGCATCCCACGCAGAAACGAACCTCGGCGTAAGCCTCAGCACGCACCCCCACTCTTCCCACTCCAATGCCGAAGAAATACAGGAAGTGGAGGAGATACAAGACGGCTCCCAACCCTCAACCCTCAACACTCAACCATCAACGCTCAACGCTCAACTCTCCACCCCCAACCTCGAGGAGACACAGCGCGAGACCATCCTCCGTGTCCTTGCTCAATGCAACGGCAACCGCAAACTCGCTGCCGAGAAGTTAGGTATCTCCGAGCGCACCCTCTACCGCAAAATCAAAGAATACAACTTGTAAAGTCCCCGTGTGCTGATGCAGGCAATTACGTAAGATATACGTAGGATATACGTAGGATATACGTAGGATAAAAGGGAGAATATACTGCCTATATCCTTACCCTCGGCTATCGATTCGCGCGTTTACAAGTCCCTACCCCCATTGTTCAACGGACAAACCAACACACTTTCTCCGCATGACCATTTTCAAATTCACACATTGTCAAATCATCAAATTGATACCCCTCTTGCTGCTCTGCCTCTCTTCCTGCGCGGTGAGTATCAAGTTCAACGGAGCCAACATCGACTACTCCACCACCCGAAGTATCTCCATCGCCGACTTCCCCAACAACGCGGCAATGGTCAATCCCTCGTTGAGCAACAACCTCTCGGAAGGCATACGCGACCTCTTCCAGCGCCAGACGCGCTTGCAAGTGCTCCGCAAAGGAGGCGACCTTGAACTGGAAGGTGAAATCGTAGGCTACGACATCACCGCCATGGCTATCTCTGCCGACTCCTACGCTTCGGAGACCAAACTCACTATCCGCGTCAAGGTGCACTTCACCAACAACATCCACCCCGAGGAGAGTTTCGACAAGACCTACACCGCTTTCCAGACCTTCGACTCCTCGCAGATGCTCTCCGATGTGCAAGACGAACTCTGCAACACCATGATTACCGAAATCGCAGAAAACATCTACAACGACACCGTCGCCAAATGGTAACCGACCTTTGAAAATGCCGAATAATCACGAAAATTGACGAAAAAACGCAATTATATTTGGTTATATCAAAAAAAAGACGTACCTTTGCACGCTAATTTTTGGAATTACAGATTTATTAAATAGTAAAAACGTCGAATTATGTACATTTTCTTAACTATCCTTATCGTTATTGCTGCCGTTTTGTTGACGCTCCTTGTATTGGCACAAAACAGCAAAGGCGGCGGCTTGGCTTCGAGTTTTGCAAGTGCTAACCAAGTATTAGGTGCTCCCAAGACCGCCAATTTCTTGGAGAAAGCCAGTTGGACGCTGATTGCCCTCATCGTAGTATTGAGCGTGGTAGCAGTGTGGGTCAGCAAAGGCGACCAAGGGGCAGACCCGAGCGAGAGCGCTATCAAAGAGCAAGTGCAACAAGCCGCAGAGCAAATGGCTCCTGCTGCTCCTACCGCTGATTTCGGGGAAGAAGAGCCCCTCGCTGAATAATATATTCACAACCAATGACAAACAGGGACAGCCTAACGACTATTGTTGGGCTGTTCTTTTGAGTTACATATGAAGACTACTCGCAACATCCTCCTACTCTGCCTCTGCGTTGTTTTGCAGGCTTCTCCGCTTTCTTCTCGGGGAGAGGAGCGTTTCCGCGGTGCATGGATTGCCACAGTGGCGAATATCGACTGGCCCTCGCAGGAGGCAGTAGGCAACACCCTGCAGCAGCAGTCGGAGATGATTTTCCTGCTCGACTCATTGCAATCGCTGGGGATGAATGCCATCATCTTCCAAGTGCGCCCCACCGCCGACGCACTCTACTACTCGGAGTTGGAACCCGTGAGCCAGTGGTTGACAGGAGAGTGCGGCAGTTGGGGTACGCAGTTGCCCTACGACCCGCTGGCGTTTGTGCTCCACGAGGCACATGCTCGCGGTATGGAGGTGCATGTTTGGCTCAATCCCTATCGCCTGACGCTCAAAGACTACCCGCTGCCGGACGCCACCGCGCATATCCTGAAAGGAGCGGCATTTCAGTACAACAACCAGTGGTACCTCGACCCGGGGAAGGAGGATACACAAGCGTGGATTTGCATGGTGGTAAGCGACATCGTCTCGCGCTACGACATCGACGCCATCCACATGGATGACTATTTCTACCCCTATCCCGTCAAGGGGCAGCGTATCCCCGACCGCGCGACTTACGAAGCCAATCCCCGCGGATTCAGCAATATAGACGACTGGCGACGCGACAATGTGAATACTATCATCCGTGAACTGCACACCGTAATCCATAGTCTAAAGCCCCACGTGCAATTCGGTATCTCGCCTTTCGGCGTCTATCGCAACGACAGCACGCTGGGTATTCAGGCAGGCATGACCAACTACGACGACCTGTATGCCGACATCGTGCTGTGGATGCAGGAGGGGTGGATAGACTATGTAGTGCCGCAACTCTATTGGGAGATAGGTCGCAAGGGTGTGGACTACGCCACGCTGGTACGTTGGTGGGCAGACAACTGCCACGGCTGCCGGCTATACATAGGCATGGCACCCTACCGTTTGATAGACAGTCCCTCCGCCAAGCAGAAGGGCACTGCGTGGGCGACAGGCAACGAGATAATGCGCCAACTGCGCCTCAACGACAGCATTCCCGAGATACAGGGTGAGTGCTTCTACTCCACCCGCCCGCTACTGCTTAACCCCCGCCATATTTGCGATAGCCTAAGAGTTCCATTATGAGTTAGGAGGGTGCTCGTGGGATAGTTGTTTGACAAGTAAATTTTGCAAAAATCGGGAAAAATTTGCATATCTCGGAAAATTGTTGTAATTTTGCGGGCAGAAAGGGCGAGAGACCGGAGTAGTCTGAAGAATCAGAGTTTTCTGAGTAATCTGAGTGCTCTGAGTTTTCTGAATAATCCGAATGGGATGAATAGTTGAATAATTCAAGAAAATAAATCAACATAACATTTACAAGAACTATGATTTACTCGAAAGAGGTACAGAACATGTGCCAGGTAGCCAAGGGTCCTCATCACGGACCGGCTCCCATCCCCGAAGAGGGCAAGTGGGTGAAAGCCAAAGAGATTTCTGACATCTCGGGCATGACTCACGGTATTGGTTGGTGCGCACCGCAACAGGGTGCGTGCAAACTGAGTTTGAACGTAAAGAACGGTATCATCGAAGAGGCGTTGGTAGAGACCATCGGTTGCTCGGGTATGACGCACTCAGCGGCTATGGCAGCAGAGATTCTGCCCGGCAAGACGCTGCTGGAGGCGCTGAATACCGACCTCGTATGCGACGCTATCAACACGGCGATGCGCGAGTTGTTCTTGCAGATTGTGTATGGTCGTACTCAGTCGGCTTTCTCCGAGGGCGGTTTGGCTATCGGTGCCGGTCTGGAAGACTTGGGCAAGGGCTTGGTAAGCCAGTGCGGCACGCTGTTCTCCACGAAGGAGAAGGGTGTTCGCTACCTGCAACTGACGGAGGGCTACATCACCAAGGAGTTCCTCGACGAGGACAACGAGGTATGCGGCTACGAGTACGTGCACATGGGCAAGTTCATGGACGCTATCAAGAAAGGTGTGCCCGCAGAGGAGGCACTGAAGCAAGTAACCGGCACCTACGGTCGCACGACCGCAGAGCAGGGCGCAGTTAAATCTATTGACCCGAGAAAGGAGTAAGACTATGTTACGCGAAGTTAAATTTGAGTCCCAAGACCGCCGCGAGAAACAGATTCTCGCCGCGCTGAACGCAAATGGTATTGCTTCTATCGAAGAGGCTAATCAGATTTGCGAGCAATATGGTTTAGACCCGTACATAACCTGCGAGGAGACGCAGCGTATCTGCTTTGAGAACGCGAAGTGGGCTTACGTGGTAGGTAGCGCTATTGCGCTGAAGAAAGGTTGCACGAACGCTGCTGACGCTGCCGAGGCTATCGGTATCGGTCTGCAAGCCTTCTGCATTCCCGGGTCGGTGGCAGACGACCGCAAGGTAGGTATCGGTCACGGTAACTTGGCAGCACGTCTGCTGCGCGAGGAGACGGAGTGCTTTGCTTTCTTGGCAGGCCACGAGAGTTTCGCTGCTGCAGAGGGTGCTATTAAGATTGCCGAGATGGCCAACAAAGTGCGTCAGAAACCGCTCCGTATCATCCTGAACGGTCTGGGCAAAGACGCAGCGATGATTATCAGCCGTATCAACGGTTTCACCTATGTACAGACCGAGTTTGACTACTACACAGGTGAGTTGAAAGAGGTACGCCGCAAAGCGTACAGCAACGGTCCTCGTGCGAAAGTGAACTGCTATGGTGCAGACGATGTACGCGAGGGCGTGGCTATCATGTGGCACGAGAACGTGGACGTAAGTATCACGGGTAACTCTACCAACCCCACTCGCTTCCAGCACCCTGTAGCAGGTACGTACAAGAAAGAGCGCGTGCTGGCAGGCAAGCCCTACTTCTCCGTAGCATCGGGCGGCGGTACGGGTCGTACCCTGCACCCCGATAACATGGCAGCAGGTCCTGCATCGTACGGTATGACCGACACGATGGGTCGTATGCACAGCGACGCACAGTTCGCAGGTTCGTCGAGCGTGCCCGCCCACGTAGAGATGATGGGCTTCCTCGGTATCGGTAACAACCCGATGGTAGGTTGCACGGTGGCTTGCGCGGTGAACGTAGCGCTGGCGCTGAAGAAGTAAGAGAGGCTGCACTTGAGACTACAAAAAGAATCAGGCTATTCCGACATGGGGTAGCCTGATTGCTTTGTATAACTTAACGCGAAGTCGAAATAAGATACATATATTTCAACAAAAATTTCCAAAAATGTTTTTCTTTAACATATAATTTTTGGATAAGTACCGTTGCGATAAATTTTGGCAATGATATACATGTTGACATGGTATCTCAATATTACCCCGCCCCCTTACCCCCTCCCCGCAAACGGGGCGGGGGAGTTGTGGGAGGTTATCTCGCATACGTAGGGTTGCACCCTACGCTGGGCTATGTCGCCCCGTTGGGGCTTGTGTGTGGTGGAGCATCGTATTCGTAGGGTTGCACCCTACGCTGGGCTATGTCGCCCCGTTGGGGCTTGGATTCGTAATTACTTATATCCGAAGGCGTCGACTTCGACATAGAACTGTGCGACGGATTCGGCTCGGGGGCTGGTGTTCTTGGAGATATACTCATCGAGGTCGAAGTCGAGTGTGATGGTCTCGCCCTCTGCGGGTATTTGTGTGAGTAGCCAATGCTGCACATTGCATGGTTTGCCCGGTCCCCAGCCGCAACGGTTGTACTTATAGGTGCCCGCCTGCTTGTAGTTGTTCTTGTTGATTTCCCAGACATGTCCCCGTTGGGCTAACGGCTCTCCGTTGAGACGTATGGTGTAGAAGTTCTCGTCGAACTCAGCGGGGTTGTTGGCACGGTATCCTGTTCTGCCGGGGAAGGTGCCTTTTGCGCCCGTGAGCGCATCCTGCCCGTGTCCTGTGAAGCAGACACGGAAGAGCACTTTTTTGGTGCCGGCGGGTATTTGTAGCGTACGCATTCCTAATCGTTCGTCGGTTTCTATGCTATGGTTGGTGCCGAGGGAATCGGGTTGCACGCCGTACGCCCACGAGCGGTAGCCTGTGTTGCCTCCGTCGATGGTAGAGTCGTATATTTTGGCTTGCCATGCGGGTGTACCGTAGGGGTTCACTTGCTGGTAGAAGTCAAAACGAAGAGAGACGGCATGTGCTTTTTTGTCGGTGGCGTCCCATCCGCAGTAAAAGATACGGAATTCGGTGTCTCCTGTGAGAATGGGTAGGAACTCTGTAACATTGATATAGTAGGTGCGCGACCATTGGCTATCGAAATATCCGCCATAGGGTGTGATACAACGGCTTATCTCCTGCCACTCGTCGGTCTGCTTGTTGTGCACCATGATTAGGGTTGTCATATCCCAGTCGGCGGGTCCGTCTCCCCATGCGCACATAGTATAGGAGAGTTGTGCCAATCCGAAGAGATGGTTATCTTCGGGGAACTGCAAGTGGAAACGATAGTCATCGTCTGCACTCCATCCGAAGAAGTTCAGTCGAATAGGTTCGGATGTCCCTACGGAGAAATCGGGCGTACGGTTGTTGGCATAGGTGGTATCGGGTCCTATCCAACCGAGACTATCCACCTGCACGAGACGCGCGGGGTTTGATACTGCGGGTCCATCGGTGCTGCCATTGTTGGCAATTCTCATGCTGCAGCCTACCAACGCAGGCAGCAAGAGTAAAAGAAAAAATCGCCTCATATTCTGCATAATTCGTTTAGTATTTGAGTTGTGTATCTTCCGCTTATCCACGGCTTATCATCGGCTTATCATCCCGACGCTGCAAAGGTACTGTTTTTTTTTGAAATACGCAAATGAATATAAATGTTAATGTATACCCCTCCCAAAAATAGCGAAAATACCCTAAAAATGCAAGGGGGAGGGAAAAGCCTCCGGCAAATGATTCGCCTCTTGCCAGGCTTGGCGGATAGACACTATAAATTGGCGTTCATCCCTCGACCATCACGCGTGAGGTAAGACGCAACGCCAACCGCGATAAAGAGAAAAGAAACAACACCGTCTTACCAAAGCGACCAATATCCCGAATAGAACAAGCATTCATGAGCGTCCTGTGGAAGCCAATGGCAAACGCTTTGGAGACTGGGAGATGGATTTGATAGTGGATAGTCGTCAGCGTGTGATACTCACGTTGGTGGAACGCAGTACCAACTTCCTGATGATGGAGAAGATAAAGACAGGCAAGAAATCGGAGCCTATCGCCAAGACGGTTGTGAGGTTGCTCATGCCGTATCGGAAGACTGTGAAAACCATCACTACGGATAACGGAAGTGAATTTGCATCACATCAACTAATTACCAAAGGCTTGCACATGAAAGGCAAAGACGATGTGATTGTCTATTTTGCGGATGCATACTCCTCTTGGCAGAAAGGATGTGTCGAAAACACCAATAAACTCATACGACGATACATACCAAAACATACCAACTTTAACCTTGTCTCACCACAGAAAATAATGAACATCCAGAAGAAGTTAAACAACAGACCCGGAGAAAAATTGAACTTTGACACACCTAAATTTTGCTTCTTCGAACATTTTTACTAACTTTGCACCTGAAATTGCATTTGCTAATAGACAGTACATCCCCACACCCGCTCCTGTGCTTCTCCACACTTCTTCTTCGAATTATGCCGTCTACTTGACGGCATCCCAACACCCGCTCCTGTGCCTCTCCACACTTCTTCTTCGAATTACGCCGTCTATTTGACGGCATCCCCACACCCGCTCCTGTGCCTCTCCACACTTCTTCTTCGAATTACGCCGT
>JBJECJ010000081.1:0-35332 GCA_051870955.1 Paludibacteraceae bacterium
TGTGCTCCGACGGCGCGGGCGGATTCTCCGTCGGTGTCATCGCGGTCGCCGATGAAGAGGGTCTCTTCGGGGGCTACGCCGAGGGTGTGGAGTACCTTCTCTGCGCACTGCTTAGCAGGCTTGAGCCCGCCCAGTTCGGGGGCGGAGACCAAGTAGCAAAAGTCATCGGTGTTGAGACCGAGGGCGTGCAGTTTCTCGCGGACACAGCCGTAGTCGGAATAGACGGCGAGGTAGATTCCGCGGCGGTGGCAGTCTTCTATCAGCGGCTTCACCCATGGTCTGGGTTTATGCCGAAGGCGCAACACGAGCACCATGAGCGGCATATAGATGTGGAAGTACCACCACCTCGCCACCCGTGCGTTGTACAAGTGCCCGCGCGACATCGCCTCGAAGAAATGGTTGTAGAACGCCTCTTCTGTGCCGAAATAGTGCCCGCGCAGTGCTTTCTTGCTCTGCTGCTCGGCAGCCAGCACCGACAGCGAGCCCAACTGCCCCAGCACCATCCGCCGCACGATGCCGCGTTTGTCGTACAACGTGCCGTCCAAATCCAGCACTACTGCTTTTATGCCGTTAGGGATGGTCATACTATCCAATCTTGAGTTATGTCGCCCCGTTGGGGCTATCAATGTGGCAGTGCTCCTTTTTTCGTAGGGGCGAGCCCCTACGCTATGTTATATCGCCCCGTTGGGGCTTCCACTTTTATTTCTTCCTGCGTGCTTGTCTCTCTTCGCGGCGGGTTTCCCGTTTCGTCTCGCGCTCTTTGCGGCGTTGCGCGCGCTCTTTCTGACGCTCGCGCATACGGTCATCCATCTCATTGGCCTGCTCCATCACGCGGTCAGTCCAGTTGTTGTAGCCCTCTGCCAAGCGCTCGATAAGGCTGAACTTCTTCTGCCGCTTCTCGTCTTGCATGAGCAGGTTGAACTTGAACTGTCCGTCGCGCAGACCGTCTTTCAGGCAGGCGGCTTTGAAGCGCGAGTAGGCGTTGCTCAGGAGGATATGCGTCTGCGGGTCGTGCAGGCGGAAAGATTGCCGCTTCGACTCGTACTCGATATTGATACCTTGCAGTTTCTTATCCACCACCTTGCCGAAGTTGTCCGCCTCCTTCTGGTCTATCTTCTCGTCCGCGAACTCGAAGTAGAAATGGTAGCGACTCTCCTTGATGTCGGCAAAGCCCACGAAGAACTTGGTCTTGATGCCGGTCTCTTGCTCCGCCTCGTGCACCGCCTCGATGAACTGCGGCTCGTAGAGTTTCTCGCCCGTCATGGACACGATACCGTTGATTTTCGATACCATGTGGATGGTCGGCGTGTTGTAGAACTTGCCACCCACCTCGATGAGGTCGTTCATGTTGTAGCGGAAGAGCCCCGAGTAGGTCGTAACGTAGGCGCAATAGCGCTTGCCCTGCTCCAGTTCGTAGAGTTGCAGGAAGTGCTTGTCGGGGCTGTCTAACTCGCTTTCCTCGACAAACTCGTAGTAGTGGAAGTGGGGGAACATCACCGACTCGTTGGTCTCGTCCAGCGCGAAGCCGAAGCGGCACTCCGTGGCGATATAGCCCAACTCTTGGTAGAAAGTCTTATCCCAGTTGAAGCGGTCGAGGTACTTCTCCATGTATATCTTCGTGTTGCCGCATTTCCATGTGCTCATGTATTGCAACCACGGCCAGAAGTCCTTGGGGTCAAGCCGCCCTTTCTCGGCGAGTATCTTGCGCAACTCCGCCGCGCGCTCGGGCATGGGCGACATATACGCCTCCAACTCCTCGCGGATATAAGGCGACACGTCGAAGTCGTTGGTCAGTGTGCCGTGCTCGATATCGTCTATCAGCAGGTCGGCATGCTCGTCCACCACGCGCAACATCTCCAGTATAGTGGAGGGGTTGGCGGTCGCCCAGAGGGTAACATCGCGGTGCTGAATAGCCAAGCGCACCAAGGTGTAGTTGCGTGCGTTGTAGTCGGCTATCGACACCACGCTCGGCGGCTGCGTATAGTGCTTCTTGATGATAGAAGGCACATCGCGCACCAGCACGCCGCTGACGGAGCCGAATAGGGTTCCGTCGGGCGCATAGCCCTCACACTCTTTGCCTACGGTCTGGAAGAGATGTCCGCCGAAAGTGCGACTGCGGTGGGTGATGAAGTTCCAAATCCACACATGCGTCATCTTGCCGTACACGTCCTTGATGTACTTGTGCGTCATCGGCACCCACTTGGGTTCGGCGGTTGTTCCGCTCGTGGTGGCATACATATCCGGCTTGCCGGGGAACAACACGTTCTCCTCGCCGTGCTTATGCCGCTCCACATACGGACGCAGATTCTCGAAACTGTCGTTCACGGGCACGTACTCCCTGTACAAACGAAACAAGTCCTCTGCGTTGGTCGCTTTCAGGATATCATCAAAATGATGCTCCTTGCCATACACTGTGTCGCGTGATATATTCAGAATGTCGCGCAACGTTTTCTCTGCTGCATGCTTTGGGTGCTTACTCCAAAAGTTCAAACGAACTCGCTGACTTCCTCCCACCAACCAAAGTGCAAAGTTGATTAGCCACGGATAGGGCAACGCATTGCCTTGGGCATCAACATACGGTTTTCTTTTTCCCATTAGTATTTTGTTTTTAGGACAACAGACCACTCTCCTCCGCACGAATCACCCGCCGCCAACCACTGCACTATCTATCTCCCAAGATGGTCTCTCATCCGATTTTCGGTTGCAAAGGTACGATAAATAATCCGAATATGCAAATAAAAAGGTATATTTTTCCTATAAAATGCTATTTTTCGACCAAAAAGACCAGTTGCAGCATGCACCAGTTGTTGCGGGTGCGTTGGTTCGTGAGGCGGAAACCGACCTCTTCTGCTGCGGCTATGAGGGTGGGGGCATCGTCTTCGTAGAAGCCGCTGAGCCAGACCTCTTTGGTTAGGCGGGCGTAGAGGGGGAGCTGGCTGAGGAGGATGTTGCGGTGGATGTTGGAGAGGATGAGGTCGAAGGCACCTGTCGCCGACATGTCGTTAGCGAGGGCTTCGAGTGTGCCTTGTTGTGCTTCTATCGTTACGCCGTTGCGGGCGGCGTTCTCGCGGGTGTTCTCCACGCTCTTTTCGTCAATGTCGATGGCGAGGACGCTGTCTGCGCCGCGCTTGGCGGCGAAGATACCCAGCACGCCCGTGCCGCAGCCGTTGTCGAGCACGCGGCAGCCCGTCCAGTCGCGCTCCATCAGGGCGTCTATCAGCATGCCCGTGGTCTCGTGGTGCCCCGCGCCAAACGCACAATGCGGTACGATGACCACGCCCATGGGCAGTTGCTCTGCGGGGTGTTCGCTCTCCCACACGGCATTCCAGTTCTCGTCAGGACACTCCTCCACCGACAGCAGCGACACACCCTCGGTCTGCGCTACCAACGCCTGCAAGGCGGCTGTGTCTAACTGCGTTGTGGGGATGTAAGCATCGCTACCGTCTATTGTGTCGAAACCTATGTCGCACAGGGCTTGGGCGAACACATCGGCTTGCCATTGCTCGGCAAAAGAGGTCTGAAAATGGGCTACTGAGTATTTCATGATTGGATGAAGGATAAAGGACCGCTTCACTGGGGACGCAGGCGTCTCGCCTGCGGACAAGGCGTGAGCCTTGGTTGTAACTGCTATGCTTGATGCCCCGGTTCGTCCCGAACCGTCCGCAGGCGAGACGCCTGCGTCCCCGGTGTCTTTACTCCACACACGGCAGTATGCTTGAGAAGCCGCCGTCGTGGTAGAGGTTCTGCATGGTTACCTTGCGGGTGAGGTCGGAGAAGAGGGTGAGGATATAGTCGGCGCAGTCGTCTGCCGTGGCGTTGCCCAGCGGCGACACCTTATCGACATAGTCAATCATCCTATCCATGCCCGCGATACCTTGTCCGGCGGTGGTCATGGTGGGCGACTGGCTGACGGTGTTCACGCGCACGCCTTTCTCGCGACCCATGATAAGTCCGAAGTTGCGGGTGATAGACTGCAACATCGCCTTGGCGTCTGCCATGTCGCCATAGCCAGCCATAGCGCGGTCGCCGGCGATATACGTGAGCGCCACCACGGAGCCGCCGCGGCGCAGCGCGTCTTTCTTGTAGAGCGTCTGCAGCAACTTATGGAGCGACATGGCGGATATGTCCACCGTCTTGCGGAAGAACTCGTAGTTGAGGTCGGTGTAGGGAATGCCCTTGCGGATGTTGGGCGACATGCCGATGGAGTGGAGCACGAAATCGAACTGCCCGCCGAAATGCGCCATCGCGCCATCGACGAGTGCCTCCAAGTCCTCCACGGAGGTGGCATCGGCAGGGATGACGAGGCTGCCCGTCTGCTCTGCCAGTTGGTTGAGCGTACCCAAGCGGATAGACACGGGCGTGTTGGTTAATACTAACTCGGCACCTTCTTCGGCGGCTCTCTCCGCCACTTTCCATGCGATGGACATATCATTCAGTGCCCCCGTGATAATGCCCCGCTTTCCTTTTAAGAGATTGAACATAAGAAGACCCCCTCCGACTCCCCCTACAAAGGGGGAGAGAAAGGAAGATTAGTTTTAGTTAGACAAAAGTAATTTTATTCACTCCCTCCCTTTGTAGGGAGGGTAGGGGTGGGTCCCTAACTCTTTATATTTCCGCTGACGTTGATGACTTCGCCGGTGATGTAGGCGGCTTTGTCGGAGGCGAGGAAGACTGCCACGTTGGCTACGTCTTCGGGTTCGCCTGCGCGGCGCAGGGCGATGTCTTGCACCCATTGGGCGCGCACCTCATCGGGCAACGCCTGCGTCATCTCGGTCATGATAAAGCCCGGCGCGATACTGTTCACGCGCACCCCGCGCGGACCTATCTCTTTCGACAGCGACTTGGTGAGCGAGATGAGTGCCCCTTTGGACGCTGCGTAGTTGCATTGACCGGCGTTGCCGAACAAGCCGACGACCGATGAGATGTTGATGATAGAGCCGCTGCGGCGGCGCATCATGTGGGTGGAGACCAACTTGCAGAAGTTGAACGCCGCCTTGAGGTTGGCGGTGATGACCATGTCCCACTGGCTCTCGTCCATACGCATGAGCAGGCTGTCGCGCGTGATACCCGCGTTGTTGACGAGGATGTCTATCTGCCCGAAGGTCTCGAGCACGCTGTTCACCACCTGCTCGGTGGTGTGGTAGTCGGAGGCGTCAGCCTGTATCGCCATGCAACGGCGACCCATGTTCTCCACCTCGTGCGCCACCTCGTCAGCACTGTCTTTGCGGTGCAGATAGGTGAACGCAATGTCTGCCCCTTCGGCTGCCATCGCCAGCACAATAGCGCGACCTATGCCGCGACTCCCACCCGTGATAAGGGCTGTTTTTCCTTCTAAAAGTTTCATTGTTTTTGATTAAGGATTAAGGATAAAGGATGAAAGACTTATTACATTCTCCTCTGAATTTCCCCGCCCCCTTTCCCCCTCCCCGCAAGCGGGGCGGGGGAGCTCGTAGTCGGAACTATTTAGTCTTTTATCTTTTATCTTTGAGCGAACGGAGTGAGCGGTCCTTTATCTTGTAGTAAGCATAAACGACAGTCTGCCTTTGCAGCACATCACGCCGTCCACGGTGGCTTCGGCTTCTACCACCACCAGCGGACCTTTCTTGCCCGTGATGGTGGAGCGGGTAACCACGGTGTCGCCCGGGTGCACCTGACGCTTGAAGCGCACATCGTTCAAGCCGGCGTAGAGCGCCAACTTACCGTCTAAGTCGTCTTTGAGCAGCAAGGCACTCCCTTGCGCCATCATCTCGCACAGGATGACCCCGGGCACAATAGGGTTACCGGGGAAATGTCCCTGCGTGAAAAGCTCATTCTCGCGGATGGTGTATCGTGCAGTGGCTATGCCGTCTGCCACCTCCGCCTCATCCACCAGCAACATCGGCTCGCGATGGGGGATGACCTGCTTGATTTCTTCTCGGTTCATGTTTTTAATGGATTAAGGAGCAAGGATGAAGGATGAAAGACTGATTACCTCCGTCTGTTTTGATGAAAGATGAAAGACTGATTACTTTCGTCTGTAAGCTTCCCCGCCCCCTGCCCCCTCCCCGCAAGCGGGGCGGGGGAGTTTGTATAGTCGAAACTATTTAGTCTTTAATCCTTCATCCTTTATCCTTCATCTAATCGGTCTTATCGCTACCGTCGCGTTGTGTCCGCCGAAGCCGAGGGAGTTGGAGATAGCAATGTCTATCTTGTGCTCCTCTGCGTGCAGCGGGGTGTAGTAGAGGTCGCAGGCGGGGTCGGGCTCCGTCAGACCTATCGTGGGCGGCACGATACCGTTCTCCACCGCCAGCGCCGTCAGCACTAACTCCAGTCCGCCTGCCGCGCCGAGCATGTGTCCGGTCATCGACTTGGTGGAACTGATGAGCGCGCGGCGTGCCTCCTCCTCGCCCAATGCAATCTTAATCGCCTTGGTCTCTGCCGAGTCGTTCATGGCGGTGCCTGTGCCGTGGGCATTGATATAAAGTGTCTCGCCATCGCGGTAGCCTGCTTGGTCGAGTGCCTCGCGGATACAGCGTGCGGTAACCGTGCCGTCAGGACGCGGCGCGGTGTAGTGGTGTGCGTCGCAGGTGTGTCCGTAGCCGCATACCTCGGCGATGATATGTGCTCCGCGGGCGATGGCATGCTCCATCTCCTCCAGCACCATCACGCCGGCACCTTCCGCCATCACAAATCCCTTGCGGCGGCTGTCGAAGGGCAGGCACGCCATAGCGGGGTCTTCCACGGTGCTCAACGCCCGCGCATTGGCGAAGCCGCCGATAGCCAGCGGGTGGATAGCCGCCTCGGCACCGCCCGCTACGATGGCGTCTGCACGTCCTGCCTGAATAGCAAGGAACGCCTCGCCGATGGTGTTCGTGCTCGTGGCACATGCCGCCACGGAGGTCAGGTTAGGACCTTGCGCGTTGAGGCGAATAGCCGTGTTGCCGCCGCCCATGTTCGCAATCAGCATGGGGATGAACAGCGGCGACACCCCTTTCGCGCCGCGGTCAAGGTAGTTCTTGGTCTGCGCCACGAAGGTCTGCAAGCCGCCTATGCCGGAGCCTAAATAGACGCCCAGCCGCTCGGGGGCGATGTTCTCGCCGCTGACCAAGCCGCTCTGCTGCACGGCTTCCAAGGAAGCCGCCACGGCGAACTGGCAGAAGAGGTCGTAGTGGCGTATCTCCTGCGCCGTCAGTCCGGCTGCGATAGGGTCAAAGTTCTTCACTTGTCCTGCCACGTGGATGGGCAGTACTTCGTCTTCAAAGCCGCGAATGGGCTCGATGCCGCACTTGCCCGCGATGGCTGCTGCCCACGTCTCGGCGGCGTTATTTCCGATGGGGCTTATCGCCCCCAGTCCGGTGATTACTACTCGTTTCATGTGTTTCTTTGGATTAAGGAACCAGGAGCAAGGAACAAAGACTCAATAGTCTTGTATAGTTATAGGTAATAAGTCTTGGCTCTTGGTTCTTGGTTCTTTTTGCGAACGCAGTGAGCGGTCCTATTGGTACAAGTATCTCTTTATACTCCCTTTCGGGGTTTTGGCGAAGGGCTCGAAGCGCAGTTCAAAGGTCTTCACCTGCGCGTACTGCGGCAGGCGACTGTTGAGGTTGCGCAAGTTCTCCTCCATAATCGCGTTCAGTTGTCCGGGTGCGCAGGCGTCCTCGCCTGCTGTGGAATAGCTCTTTGTTCTTGGTTCCTGGCTCTTGGTTCCTGGCTCTTCCTTCGGCACGATGATGGCATGGAGCAAGTGCTCGCGTTGCACCACCACCGACTCTTGCACGCCGGGCAGGCTGTTGAGCAGCACCTCTATCTCCTCGGGGAAGATGTTTTGCCCGTTGGACGACAGCAGCATGTTCTTGCACCGTCCCACGAGGAAGAGCGTGCTGTCTTTATCCAGCGTGCCGAGGTCGCCCGTGCGGAACCAACCGTCTTCGGTGAACGCTTCTGCCGTGGCTTCGGGGTTCTTGTAGTAGCCGGCGAACACGCACTCGCCTTTCACCTGAAACTCCCCCGGGATGTTCGCGGGGTCGGGCGACGCGATACGCACTTGCAACGACGGTATCGTCTCGCCGCAACTCTTGGCTTTGTAGCGCCCCACGTGCCCTAATGACAGCAGCGGCGCGCACTCCGACATGCCGTAGCCCGTGATGAACGGCATACCGATACGGAACGCCAGCAGTTGCTCTATCGCAGGCGGAATGGCTGCACCGCCGGTGGCAAACACCTCTATCTTGCCGCCCAGTGCCGCCATCACTTTCTCGCGAAGCATGCGGTAATACTGCTCGCTTTGCTCTCCGACCGATTCACTGTCTGACCGCTTCGCTGGGGGCGCAGGCGTCTCGCCTGCGGACAAGGCGCCAGCCTTGGTGGTATGTACATTGCCTTCACACGCAGTTCGTTCCGAACTGTCCGCAGGCGAGACGCCTGCGTCCCCAGTAGCGCCAGCTGTCTGACCACTAACCACTGACTCCACCATCTTCGCCAGCACCAGCGGCACGGCAAAGAATATCTTGGGGCTGTAGGCTTGCATGATTTCCACCACCACCGACGGTATCGGCAGTCGCCCGAGGATGACCGTGTGCATACCCGTGCACATCGGTGTGATGAGGTCGCAGGTCAAGCCGAAGATATGCGCATAGGGCAGGATACTCACGTAGTTGTCGCCCGCGCAGTAAGGGATATGTTGCTGAAACTCCTTGACGTTCCAACTGAAGTTCTGCGCCGTCAGCATCACACCTTTGGGGTTGCCCGTAGAGCCGGAGGTGTACATGATGGCGCACACATCGTCCAAGTCGCGATGGTGGAAATGTACATCCGCGGCACTGTACCCCTGCGGGTAGGCGGCAGCGAGCAGTGCGTCGGCTTGCTCGTAGGCACGCCGCGCCTCGTCGGTCGCTGCCAGCAACTCCAAGGTGTCGGTGTCGAGGACGGCTACCACGTTAGGCATGGCGTCAAACGACATCGCGTCGAACGATTTCTTCTCCGTATAGAGTATCTTGCTGTCGGAGTGATTGACCAACTGCTGCACGTCGGCGGGCAGGAAGGCGTTGTAGAGTTGCACGCTCACGTAGCCGCCCGTCAGGGCTGCTAAAAAGACCTCCGACCAGTGCACCGAACTCTTGGCATTGATGGCTATCTTGTCGCCGTCTTGCAGCCCGAGGGCTTGCCACACGAGGTGCAGGCGGGCGATGTTGCGCGCCAACTCACCATAGGTCTCCGTCCGCACCTGATAGTCCGACAGCGCCGCCGCCGACCAATGTGCTTTTACCGAATCTTCAAATAACTGTGTGAGATTTGTCATATATTGTTTCGTTGTTGTCGTAGTTACTGGGGACGCGGGTGGCACATCCCGACAAGTCGGGTACGTCTCGCCCGCGGTTGTTCGCGTAGTTTTCGTAGTTCCCGAGCACTCCGAGTATTCTGATTATTCCGAGCACTCCGAGTACCGTTTGCTAAGTCGAAGGTAATGAGTCTTTTATCCTTTATCCTTCATCCTTTATCCTTTCCGATACTCCCTCGGCCCCACCCCCTCGTGGGTGCGGAAGAACTTCCCGAACGCCGATTGGTTGCTGAACCCCAGTTCATAACTAATCTGCGAGATGGTCTTTTCTTCGTTTTGCAGGCTCTTGCGGGCTTGCAGCATCAGTTTGTCGGCTATTATCTCGATGGCGGGCTTGCCCGTAACGCTCTTCACGCAGGCGGACACATAGCGCGCCGTCAGGTGCAGCCGGTCGGCGTAGTAGCCCACGGAGTGCTCCTCGTGGTAATGGCTCTCCAGCAGCGCCATGAAGCGCGCGCACACCTCTTCCTCCCGCGTCTGGGGCTGACCGTTGTACGGCAGCAGGTAGTAGGCAAAACCGTAGATATACGCCTTGATGATGTAGTACACCGTCTGCTTCATGTACGGGTTGTTGCTGTGCGTCAGCGTGGTGCGCAGGATGTTCAGCGCCGTCTCTAATGACGACAGCGACTCGCCCTCAAGGTGCACCAGCGGCTCGCGGCGCAGGTTCAGGAACATCTGATAACTGTTCTTCAGGTTCAGATACTCGATGTACGCGCGCGACATCAGCACCACCCGCGCCTCGAAGTCCTTGCTCAAGCCCAACCGCTTCACGCGCTGCTGCTGGATAATCACCAGCATGTCGTTTTTCTGCACGTGATACGCCACGCTGTCTATCAGGAAATCCGCCTCGCCGCAGGTTACCAGCGCCACACACACATGGTCCACCTCGTAGGTGATACCGCGGTCGAACAGGCAGTGCGTCTTGTCCAGCAGCACCACATCATCCTCCAAGCACAGCGTACCCATGCTTCGATACTGATTTGCCGATAGTCTTGTTACGTCCATATAGATGAGGATTAAGGATGAAGGACACAGGATTAAAGACTAAATTGTCTTCAAGGAGGTGCGGTCGGAAGTGTTATCCCGACTTGTCGGGAGCCGCACACTAATAGACATAGGTAATTAGTCTTGGTTCCTGGCTCTTGGTTCCTGGTTCCTGATTCAAATTCCGCTTGCAAAAGTAGTCATTTTGTATGGAACGGCAAAATAAATATGATAATCCGAACAGTTTTTCGTACAAATAAGACTGTTTTTGCGGACGCTTCCCCCTGCTTCATGGGTTTCCCGACCATCGGAAAGCCCTTTCCTGCTTGCCCTCTCGGCGAGAGGAA
The DNA here is from genome assembly GCA_051870955.1 of Paludibacteraceae bacterium. Taxonomy (GTDB): domain Bacteria; phylum Bacteroidota; class Bacteroidia; order Bacteroidales; family Paludibacteraceae; genus Colicola. The sequence goes on from JBJECJ010000081.1 coordinate 10,651, forward strand.
ACGCCTGCCTCCCCTCCCCGAAAGTAACCGAGTCAAGAATTGTCCAAATTTCCAATACAACCTCCCCGAGTCTACCCCGAAATCTCCCCGAGACGGTGCCATATCATTATCGGAACATTGCCGTAACATTACCGTAACATTACCGTAACATAAGCGAGCCGAAAAAGGACCTTCGTCGAACCTTTACCCTACCTCTAAGCACTCCTTCCCGATTGTCCAAATTTCGCATAAGACCACCACAAAAAGAGACTGCCCGACAATTTGACTTGCCGGACAGTCTCTATCTTCTTGTACGGAGAAAGGAAACTCCGAACGATTTAGCGGATATGAAGGTATTTGTGTGTCTGGAGCGAGAGGCGCCAGTGCGGGTGTGCAAGGATGTACGCGACCACTTGCTCGGTGTTTTGGCAAGAGCACGGCTGCAGGAAGAGGTGCTTTGCCGTAATCTGCGGCAGCCATTGCTCGGGGTCTGTGCCCTCCGTCAGCACCACTTTCAGTTCGTCTGCGCGGGTGAGCGCGAGGCGTGTCCCTTCCTTTGGTGAGCAGGTAACCCAGTCGATACCGTCAGGCAACGCATGGGTGCCGTTGGTCTCTATGCAGACAGACATACCCGTGCCGTGTAGTGCTGCCACCAGTGCTTCGTCCGCTTGCAGCGCCGGTTCCCCGCCTGTGAGGACGATGAGCGGCTTACTCCTTTGTAGCGTACTTTCCTGCACCATGCCCTCCCCCTCCGCTGAGGCTGATTTGGAGAGGGTCTGCACCGCTGCCGTTATATCTTCGGCGCTCATCTCCCGATACGCTGCAAAATCGGTGTCGCAGAACGGACATCGCAGGTTGCAACCGCTGAACCGCACAAACACCGCAGGCGTACCTGTGTGGTACCCCTCCCCCTGCAACGAATAAAATATCTCGTTAATTCGATACATAATAGATTAAAGACCGCTACGCTGTCCGACCGTTTCACTGAACGACCATTTCATTGTCCGACCTCTTTGCTGAATGACTGATTAGAGACCTTTGATAGTATATCAGTCTTTCAGCGAACGAAGTGAGCGGTCTGACAACGTTAGTGGTCGTTCAGCGCTTTAGCGCGGTCCTTAGTCCTTCTCATATATCGCCACATTCCCTTCCGACTCTTGTACGGACACTTTGTAGCAGTTCTCCACGTGGTCGCATATCCAGCGGGCGATGTTCTCAGCCGATGGATTGACCTCCAGCACTTCGTTGATATACTTGTGGTCAAAGGTGCTCTTGACAATCCGCTTGATGTGGGTGAAGTCGGTTACCATGCCGTCTTGGTTCAGCGTCTCCGCCTTGCAGAAGACAGTGATGACCCAGTTATGCCCGTGCAACGCTTCGCACTTGCTTTCGTAACTGAGGTTGAGATTATGTGCTGCCGATATGGTCAGCGTCTTTTGAACATAGTACATAAGTGTTTGTTTTTAGTTTTTCTAGATTTTCTAGAAGTTCTAGTTTTTCTAGTGTTTCAGAGCATGCGCCTCTTAATTCTTAATTCTCAATTCTTAATTCTCATACACCGTCTTATCCTCCACCCCTGCTTCTCGGAGGGCTTCTATGCGCTCGGTGCAGGTACCGCACTTGCCGCAGTGGTGCTCGCCGCCTTTGTAGCAACTCCATGTCTCGCTATAGTCTATGCCGAGCGCCTTGCCGCGGCGGGCAATGTCGGCTTTGGTAAGGTTGGTGTAGGGAGTGAAGAGCCGCACACCGTTGTAGGTGCCTGCTTGCACGGCGTTGTCCATTGCTTGTACGAACGAGGGACGACAGTCGGGGTAGATAGCATGGTCGCCCGCATGGTTCGCCATCATAATCTGCTGCAAGCCGTTGTCCTCCGCCAAGCCTGCTGCCACCGCCAGCATGATACCGTTGCGGAACGGCACCACCGTGGAGCGCATGTTCTCATCGTCGTAGTTGCCTTCGGGCACGGCATCCGCACCCGAGAGAAGAGAACTGTGGAAGTATTGGTGAATGAAGTCCAGCGGAATAATCAGGTGCTTGATACCCAAGCGCTCGCAATGGAGTGCGGCAAAGGCTAACTCGCGCCGGTTGTGGTTGCTGCCGTAGTCGAAACTGACTGCCAGAGCAATACGCGACTGATATTCATAGAGTAGGGTGGTGCTATCCAGCCCCCCCGAAAGAACAATAATGGAATCTTTCATAACTTGTGATTCAACGTCTCAAATTGTCTCAGTAGTCGTTGCTGCTTCATACCCTTATGCTCCGCGTCGGCATAGTTGGCGAAGGGGTAGATACTGATACCGCCGCGCGGAGTGAAAATCCCCGTTACCTCAAGGTATTTCGGGTCCATCAACTTCACTAAGTCTTTCATAATGATGTTCACGCAGTCTTCGTGGAAGTCGCCGTGGTTGCGGAAAGAGAACAAATAGAGTTTGAGCGACTTCGACTCCACCATCTTCTCCCGTGGAATATACGAGATGTAAATCGTGGCAAAGTCGGGTTGCCCCGTCTTAGGACACAACGAAGTGAACTCCGGACAATGGAAGGTAACCAGATACTCATTGTCAGGATGTTTGTTTACGAAAGTCTCAAGCACTTCGGGAGCGTAGTCGGTAGGATACGCGGTGTGGCTGTTACCCAACAGGGATACGCCACTGAGTTCTGTTTCAGTACGCATTGTTTTCAGTGTTAAGAGCGGGGGAAAAACAATAGCCCCGATGGTTATAAATAAATAAGGACACAGGGACGGCAAAGTCCCTGTGTCCTGAGGTCTTACTGGTTGTCCACGAGTTTGTAGCCTTTCCCGTGTACGCCGATGATACGGTATCCGGTCTCGTTGATGAACCCTCTCAGATGGTTGACATATACCGACAAAGAGCGAGAGGAGAAGTAGTCCTCTGTCTTCCAGAGGGTGCTGAGGATGACATGCCTTTCCACCAACTTGTTAAGGTTCCTGCACAGCAAGAGCAGCAAATCGCTTTCGCGAGACGACATGTGGCGACCGTCAAAGGTCTGATGTACAGAGTCGAACACACGACCGTTGAGTTCGTACACTACCTCGGGGCGGCTCTCTCCGGCATGGTACCTCCTGAGTATCGCATTCATCCGAAGAATGAGAATATCCATGGAGAAAGGCTTTAGCACATAATCATCGCAACCCAACTCAAACGCACGGATGGTATCTTCTCGGCTGCTGCGGCTCGTCAGCACAACCACAGGAACAGCGTTGCCGGTATCTCGCAAACCTTTGAGTACCTCGTATCCGCTCACACCTTGTATGTTCAACTCCAATAAACATATGGCGTACTTCTTTTGCTTGACAGCATTAAGGGCGGCAATCCCGTCGGCTACGGTATCCACCGCAAAATTAGCAGAACGTAAGTAGTCCGCCAATACGGTACTTAGGTTGATGTCGCCATCAACAAGCAAAACATTTGTCTGAGTCGATTCCATGGCTGGTGATACTTTTAGAGATAGTTAGAGATATTAAAAATACTTGCAATTTTTCAGTCTCAAAAACTGTGCCAAACACGGTTGCGATGAGAAAAATAAAACAATATGTTAACTAAATAAACAAAAAAGAGAGATTACCCTTCTTTTTATTTGGAATATTAAATAGTTTTTAGTAACTTTGCAGCCGAAATGAAAAAAGAGAGTAAAGTTCTTGTTATATTGACGGGTGGAACCATCACGATGGTGCGCGACCGCGAGTCGGGCGCATTGTTGCCGGCAGATATGGAGACCTTCAAGGCATTTGTCCCCGAACTCTTTACGAGCGATATCCATATCGATATGGAGGCATTCACTCCCTTGCTCGATTCGTCGGATGTGAATCCCGAGAATTGGGCGCGCATGGCGCATGCCGTGTATGACCACTACGGTGAATACGACGGCTTTGTCATCCTGCACGGTACGGACACCATGTCCTATTCCGCTTCCGCGCTCTCGTTCATGCTGGAGAACCTGAACAAACCCGTGGTCTTCACGGGCAGCCAGTTGCCTATCGGCACGCTGCGCTCCGACGCAAAGGAAAACCTGCTGACGGCGATAGAGATTGCCGCCGCCAAAGACGAAGACGGCAATGCAATCGTGCCGGAGGTAACGCTCTTCTTCGAGGACAAACTCTTCCGCGGCAACCGTACTACCAAGCGCAATGCCGAGCACTTCTCGGCGTTCAACTCCTACAACTACCCCGCGCTTGCCAAGGCGGGCGTGCATATCACTTACCAGCCTCACCTTATTCACTACAACAACCCTTCGCTGCCGCTTCGCCTGCGGGTGAAGACCGACCAGAACGTGGGGGTGCTCAAACTCTTCCCGGGTATCCAAGAGGCGTTTGTGAAGCAGGTGCTGACTGCCCCCGGGCTGCGAGGGCTGGTGTTGGAGACTTTCGGTGCGGGCAACGCTCCCTCATCGGAATGGCTCTATCGGCTACTGCACGACGCGGTGGAGCGGGGTATCATCATCGTGAACAAGACCCAGTGCAACACGGGCTCCGTGGAGATGGGGCTCTACGCCGTGTCGATGAACCTGCTCAAGGCGGGCGTCCTCTCGGGTTACGACATCACCACCGAGGCGCTGCTGACAAAGATGATGTACCTGCTGGGCGAGAACCCCGACGAACCCGAGACCGTCAAGGAACTCCTCCAAAAAGACCTCTGCGGAGAAGTAACGATAGAATAAAAGACCGCTCTGCTGCAAGATCGCGCTTCGCGCTGAAAGATAAAAGACCGCTCACTGCGTTCGCTAAAAGACTGAATTACTTCTGACTATACAAAACTAACTTATCCCCCCTCCCTTTGTAGGGAGGGATGGGGTGGGTCCAATCCTACAAAGATATGCAAAACTTACAACCCACAGGTGTGTGGAGCGTATTCCACAGCCTGACCCAAATCCCGCGCCCCAGCGGCAAGAAAGACCAAGTGCATGATTTCCTGATGAACTACGGCAAGTCGCTCGGACTGGAGACCCTGACCGACGAGATAGGCAACGTACTGATTCGCAAGCCCGCCAGCCCGGGCATGGAGAACCACCCGGGTGTGATTCTGCAAGGGCACATGGATATGGTGCCGCAGAAGAACGGCGACAAGGTCTTCAACTTCGAGACCGACCCCATTGAGGCGTATGTGGAGGACAACGGCGAGTGGGTAACCGCCAACGGCACCACTCTCGGCGCGGACAACGGCATCGGCGTGGCGACGGCGCTGGCTATCCTCGCCGACAAGAGCGTGGTACACCCGCCCTTGGAGGTGCTGGTTACCGTAGATGAGGAGACGGGCTTATACGGCGCGTTCGACCTCAAAGGCGGCTGGCTGCAAGGAAAGACCCTGCTCAACCTCGACTCGGAGTCGGAAGGCGAACTCTATGTGGGTTGCGCCGGCGGCGTGGACACCACCGCTACGTTCGACTACGAGCCCGTTCCCACCGAGGAGGGCGACATCGCGCTGAGGGTGTCGCTCAAAGGTTGCAAAGGCGGGCACTCCGGCTGCGACATCCATCTGCAGCGCGCCAATGCCATCAAGTTGCTCTTCCGCTTCCTCAAAGACGCGGTGGCTAACTACGAGGCGCGCCTCGCCACCGTCGAGGGCGGCAGCCTGCGCAACGCCATCCCCCGCGAGGCAAGCGCGGTCATCACCATTCCCGCTGAGGGAAAAGATGAACTGCTGGACTTGGTAGCCGACTACGAGGACCTCTTCATCCGCGAGTTCGACGGCGTGGAGGACAATATCAGCCTCACCGCCGAAGAGGTGGCGTGCCCCGACCACGAACTGCCGGAGGACGTGCAGGACTTCCTCATCCATGCCATCACCCTCTGCCCCCACGGCGTGTACCGCATGATTCCCGAGATGCCCGACATTGTGGAGACCAGCAACAACCTCGCTATGGTCAATACCGAGGCGGGCAAAATCACCGTCTTCTGCCTCACTCGCTCGTCCGTCGAGTCGCGCAAAGAGGAGTTGCAGTCCGTCATCCAATCGGCTTTCGCGCTGGCAGGTGCAGACGTGCAGTTCAGCGGCTCCTACCCGGGATGGGAACCCAATTTCCACGGGCATATCTTGGAGGTGATGAAGCAGGTCTATGAGCAGGAGTTCCACACCGAGCCGAGTGTCATCACCATCCACGCCGGCTTGGAGTGCGGTATCATCGGACGCAACTACCCGGGCATGGAGATGATTTCCTTCGGTCCCACCATCGAGCACCCGCATAGCCCCGACGAGCGCGTGAACATCGCCACCGTGCAGAAGTTCTACCACTATCTCTTGGCAACACTCAAAGCATTGTAATTATGAACGTTATAAAAACACCCATTGAGGGTCTCCTCGTCATCGAGCCGCAGGTCTTCCACGACGCTCGCGGCTATTTCTGCGAGACCTACAACGAACAGCGCTACCGCGAGGCGGGTATCACGGCGCAGTTTGTGCAAGATAACCAGTCCTGCTCTTCCTACGGCGTGGTGCGCGGGCTGCATTTCCAACGCCCGCCCTACACGCAGGCGAAGTTAGTCAGTTGCACCGTCGGCAAGGTGCTGGATGTGGCGGTCGATTTGCGCCACGACAGCCCCACCTACGGCAAGTGGTATGCCGTGGAACTCTCCGCGGACAACCATCGCCAGTTCTTCATCCCGCGCGGCTTTGCGCACGGCTTCTCCGTCCTGAGCGAGACAGCCGTCTTCACCTACAAGTGCGACAATCTCTACCATCCCGAGGCGGACGGCGGACTGCTCCTGAGCGACCCCGAACTGAATATCGACTGGCAAGTCCCCGCCGAGAAGCGTATCCTCTCCGAGAAAGACCAAAAGCACCCGTTGCTGAAAGACCTTCCCGCCATTTTTTGATAGTTCATCATCCCTAAATGGAAGGCATTGCGTGCCGCGAATTTTTCGCGGGTCTATCGCGGGTCTATCGCGGGTCTCCCGCAGGTCTCCCGCAGGTCGGCAATGCCTCACAACGCTTAATCAACAATGCAAATCCTTATCACAGGCGCAAACGGTCAGTTAGGTACCGAGATGCGCACTTTATCCGAGGCGCATCTCGCCCATACCTATTTCTTCACCGACGTAGCGGAACTCGACATCACCAACCGCGAGGCGGTGCATGCTTTCGTGCGCGACCATGCCATCGACCTGATTGTCAACTGTGCCGCCTACACCAACGTGGACAAAGCGGAGGAGGACGAGCCTACCGCGCTGCTCATCAATGCCGACGCGGTGGAGAACCTTGCCACGGCAGGTGCCAAGGTCATCCATGTCAGCACCGACTACGTCTTCTCCGGCGAAGGCTGGATTCCCTGCCGCGAGAGCGACCCCGTAGCACCGCGTACAGCCTACGGTCGCACCAAACTGGCAGGCGAGGAGCGACTGCTCGCAAATCGCCCCGACGCGGTCATACTCCGCACCGCATGGCTCTACTCGCCCTACGGCAACAACTTCGTGAAGACCATGATTCGCTTGGGCTTGGAGCGCGACACTTTGGGCGTTGTCTTCGACCAGGTCGGCACGCCCACCTACGCGGCTGACCTCGCGGCGGCTATCTTCACCGTTATCGAGGCACCCGAGTGGCACCCGGGCATCTACCACTTCACCAACGAGGGCGTATGCTCGTGGTTTGACTTCACCGTCGAGATACATCGGCAGTACAACCTCCTGCACGACAACGCCATCCGCTGCCAAGTCAATCCTATCCTCAGCACTGCCTACCAATACAAGACCCCGCGCCCGCACTACAGCGTGCTCGATAAGTCGAAGTACAAGGAGACATTCGGCGTGCCCGTCCCCTACTGGACGGAGGCACTCCACCGTTGCCTGAAAAATCTCTAACCACTGGGGACGCCCCGACTTGTCGCGGGCGGTAATCAACCACGAACATGCAATCTATTCTTTCTTTCCTTTCCCAACTCGCGGTGCACAACGACCGCGAGTGGTTCAATGCCCACAAGGCGGAGTACCAAGCCTGCCATAGCCGCTTCGTGGATTTCTCCACCGAGTTCATCCGTCGCTTCGGCGAGTACGACCCCACGGTCCGAGACCTGCAAGCCAAAGACTGTATCTGGCGAATCTACCGCGATATACGCTTCTCGAAGAACAAAGCCCCCTACAAGGAGTGGTTCGGCGTGTTCGTTGCCGCGCAGGGTGGTCGCCACTCGCAGCGCGGAGGCTACTACATCCACCTGCAACCCGGGCATTGCCTTTTCTCTGGCGGAATATGGGACCCGAACAAAGAACTGCTGAAAGCCCTGCGCAAAGAGGTCGAGGCGAACTACGAAGAAGTGGAGGAAATCATGCAAGCACCCGAGTTTTCTCGGTTCTTCGGCGACTTTGATACCGACAACATGCTGAAGAAGGTTCCCATGGGCTTCGACCCGAACTTCGTGCACGTTGATTGGCTCAAACGCAAGAGTTACACCTTCACCTGCATGCTCTCCGACGACGAGGTCTGTGCCCCCGATTTCATGGATAAAGCAATAGAGATAGCCCGCGCGGCTATCCCTATGAACAATTTTCTCAACTACACCTTCGAAGAATACGGAGAATTTCCCCACGACTGCCCCAACCTCATTCGCTGAGTGGTGGCGCTTGTTTAGTGGGCTTCCAACCAGTTCTGCCCGATGCCGCATGCCGCCACGAGGGGAATACTCAACTCGGCGGCATGCTCCATCTCATACACCACCAACTCCCGCACGTGCTCTGCCTCTGCTACGGGCACGTTGAAGTTCAACTCATCGTGCACCTGCATAATCATTTGAGTATGCAGGTGTTCTTCTTGTAAACGCCGATGGATACGCACCATCGCCCGCTTGATGATATCGGCTGCTGTCCCCTGTGTGGGCGCATTCACCGCATTGCGCTCTGCAAACGAACGTACCGTGGCATTCTCGGAGACCATCCCGGGCAGATAGCGCTTCCTGCCGAACAACGTAACGGCATATCCGTGCTCGCGAGCGAAAGCCTTCTGGGAGGCAATATAGGTCTTGACACCGGGAAAGGCTACAAAATAGTCGTCTATCAGTTGCTTGGCTTCGGTGCGGGAACACCCCAACTGCTGTGCCAGACCAAAGGCAGAGATACCGTAGATAATCCCGAAGTTGGCGGTCTTGGCGCGGCGTCGCTGCTCCGAAGTAACCTCCGACAAGGCTACATTGTATATCTTGGACGCCGTCCATACATGGATGTCCTGCCCCGTGCGGAACGCATGGAGCAGGTGCTCGTCTTGCGATAAGTGTGCCAACAATCGAAGTTCTATTTGGGAATAGTCTGCCGACAAGAACACGCACCCTTCGTCGGCAATCACGGCCTCGCGAATCAGACGACCGCGCTCGGAGCGAATAGGCAGGTTTTGCAGATTGGGATTGGAGGATGACAACCGCCCGGTAGCGGTGGTCGTCTGATGGTAAGTGGTGTGTATCTTGCCTGTGCTCGGATTGATATAGGTCGGCAGAGCAGCAACATACGTGGAAATCAGTTTTTTCAACTCCCGATAGTCCAGTATGGCACCCACAACGGGGTGCCTGTCGCGCAACCCTTGCAGCACCTCTTCCGAGGTACTGTATTGCCCGCGAGACGATTTCTTCGCCTTCGAATCCAACTTCAAGTGCTCAAATAGCAACTCGCCCACCTGCTTGGGAGAATTGATATTGAAGACATAGTCTGCCATCTCATAGATAGATTGCTCCAACTGATTGGCTTCCAAGGTCAGTTTCTCCTCTGCCTCTTTCAGTTTCTGACAATCTATGCGCACACCTGCCTGCTCCATATCGCGCAATACAGCCACCAGAGGCAACTCTACCTCCTGATACAGTTTCCACAACTCAGGGTCTGCCTGCAACTGACGCAACAGGTCTTTCAGTGGGATATTGGGATTGTACGCCACCTCCGGATTGAGCAAGTAGGACGCAATGACTCCTTCCTCTGTGGGAGACACTGTCTGAATGTCCTGTTCTTCCGTCGTTTGGGTGGTTTCTATGCGCTCTTGCGGAGTCTCCGGCGCGCTGAACAAGTCCAGTGTCTGCTCCACAGGCGCGGCGCGCCGCTTGGTCTCTTTTGCGCGGGGCTCTGGCGCGGGTGCGGTGCTCTTCGCTTTTTGCAGTAGGGAACGAAACTCCAAGCGCTCGTAGATACGTTGCAATGCCGCCTCGTCGGGCGATTGCACAAGCAGACTATCCTCGTCCAACGCGATAGGAACATCGGTGCATATAGTCGCAAGGAAGCGTGAGAAACGAATGGCCTCTGCTTGCGTCTGCACCTTGTTTTGCACGGAGCCTTTCAATTGGTCGGTGTTGGCGAGCAGAGTCTCTATGTCTCCGAACTGCTGCAGCAGTGTGATGGCTGTCTTCTCGCCCACACCTTTGCAGCCGGGGATATTGTCGCTGCTGTCGCCCATAAGTCCCAATAGGTCAATCACTTGGCTTGGTCTTGCTATGCCGTATTTAGCGCATACCTCGGCTACTCCCATCTTCTCAAAACCTCCGTTATGGCGCGGACGATACATGAAGATATGCTCATCCACCAGTTGCCCGTAGTCTTTGTCCGGTGTTGCCATATACACCTCAAAGCCGGCGGCTTGTCCCTTCTTCGCCAGTGTACCAATCACATCGTCTGCCTCGTAACCTTCCACTTCGAGCACGGATATTCTTCTGGCTGCCAAGATATCCTTTATGTAAGGCACGGCGAGGCGTATCTCTTCCGGTTGCGCCTCCCGCTGTGCTTTGTATAGTTCGTATGCGTCATGGCGAAACGTATTGCCATGAGGGTCGAAGGCCACACCGATATGGGTGGGGTTAATGCGTTTGATTAGGTCGTCCAGAGTAAGCAGAAAACCATAGATGGCGGACGTATTCTCTCCGCGTGAGTTGATACGCGGAACACGGATGAACGCATAGTACGCACGATAAATCATTGCGTACGCGTCTATGAGCAATAGTGTCTTCATTACCAATCGATAGGGGGCATACCGTGCTGCGTCAGGTAAGCATTTGCCTTGGAGAAATGTCCGCACCCGTCAAAGCCCCGAAAGACGGATAGGGGGGACGGATGAGAACTCTCTAACACGAGGTGTTTCCTGCGGTCAATATATTGCCCTTTGCGTTGCGCATAACTACCCCACAACATAAACACCAAGTGTTCTTTCTGGGTGCTGAGTGCTTGGATTGCGGCGTCGGTCAGTTCCTCCCAGCCTTTCCCTTGGTGGCTGCCGGGGTGGTGTGCTTCCACGGTCAGAGTGGCGTTCAGCAGCAACACGCCTTGTGCCGCCCAGCGTTGCAGGTTCCCCGAGGTGGGAATAGGTTTGCCCAAATCACGCTGAATCTCCTTGTATATATTGATGAGGGAAGGAGGAATAGCCACACCGTCATTGACCGAGAAGCACAACCCGTGTGCCTGTCCTACATCGTGATACGGGTCCTGACCGATAATCACCACGCGCACTTGGTCAAACGGACAAGAGTCAAACGCATTGAATATCAAACGAGCAGGAGGAAAACACTGGCGCGTGGCATACTGCTGCCGAACAAATGTCGTCAGCAACTCGAAATAGGGCTTGTCAAACTCGCTTTGCAACACCCTGCGCCAACTTTCCTCTATGCGTACGTTCATAGGCTCCTGCAACTAATCTACAATCAACATCGCGTCCCCGTAGTCGCCAAAGCGATACCCTTCCTTCACAGCCTCGTTGTAGGCATTCATCACCTCCTCGTATCCTCCGAAGGAGGCTACCATCAGCAACTGGCTGGACTCCGGCATATAGAGGTTAACAAAGAAAGAATTGGCTACCGTGAAGTTGTAGGGAGGGTAGATAAACTTGTTCGTCCAGCCGTCGAACGCCTTGATTTGTCCCTCTGTGTTCACCACATGCTCAAGGGCACGCATAATCTCCGTGCCTACGGCGCATACGCGTTTGTTACCCGCATGGGCTTTATCTACCGCCTCTACCAAACGTTGCGGAATATGGAATTGCTCCGACTCGCATTTCGCTTTCGTCAGGTCTTCCACATCAATGGACTTGAAGTTCCCCAACGACATGTGCGAGGTCATAAACTCACACTCGATACCGCGTATCTCCATGCGTTTCAGCAGTTGCTTGGAGAAGTGAAGGCAAGCAGCGGGTGCGGCAACGGCACCGATATTCTTGGCAAATACCGACTGGTAGCGCGATAAATCCATCTCCCGAATAGGCTCGTCGTGAAACATGGCTTCATAGGTCGCTTGCACCTCGGGAGTCATCGGACGCCGAATGTATCGAGGTAACGGAGCATAACCCAAACTGTACAACTTGGGAACAAACTCATCCACGGAATAGTCGGTCAAGAAACGGAATGTTCTGCCGCGCGATGTCGTATTGTCAATCACTTCTGCTACAATGGCATCATCTCCCTCAAAGTTCAACTTGTTGCCTATACGTATCTTGCGGGCAGGGTCCACCAGCACATCCCAGTACTTGCTCTCATGGTTTAACTCACGAAGCAAAAAGACCTCAATGAGCGCCATTGTCTTCTCCTTGTGAGCAAACAAACGCGCTGGATACACCTTTGTATCGTTGAAAATAAACAAATCGCCTTCGTTGAAATACTGCGCCGTATCCGAGACAGACTTATGTTCTATGGCACCTGTCTTCTTGTGTAGCACCAATAGACGTGCATCATCACGATACAGCGTAGGGAACTGGGCTATCTGCTCCTCAGGCAGTTTGTATCGAAACTGGCTGAGTTTCATATCGTTGTATTTGTACATATCTTTGTAATGCGATGTTGTTTTTCTATAATATTTGCTCTTGGATAGAAGCGATAAAGTCCTCTATTTGGTAGCAATCCTCTACCTTCCGGTCTCCTACACGGGTGCGACGAAGAGTGGTCAAATACGCCCCGGATTGCAGACGCTCCCCGATATCGCGCGCCAATGCACGAATATAAGTACCTTTCGAACAGACTACTCGAATCGTCAACTGCATGCTCTCTTCATCGAAAGACAATACCTCTATCTCATCAATAACCAATAACTTCGGTTTCAGTTCAACGCTTTCCCCTTTTCGTGCAAAGGTATAAGCACGCTTGCCGTTTACGCTAACCGCGGAATACACGGGAGGAACTTGCCATTGTTCTCCCAAAAAGGTCGGTATGGTTTGGTCTATCAGGTCGCGAGTGATATGGGAAGTGGGATAATGCCGGTCCACTTCATGCTCCATATCAAAAGAAGGGGTCGTTGCACCCAACTGCAAGGTGGCTACATACTCCTTGGTGTCGTATTGCAGTTGGTCAATCAGTTTCGTCTTTTTGCCCGTACACACAACTACCACCCCCGTCGCCAAGGGGTCCAATGTCCCGCTATGACCTACCTTCAACTTCTTAACGCCTAATGCATGACAAATAGTCCTGCGCACTTTGGCTACTAAATCAAAACTGGTCCAATGTAACGGCTTGTCAAACGACAGAATCTCTCCCTCAACAAAGTCCATATACGATAGCGAAAGTACCTATAGCAAGGCAATAGATGGCAAAATAGATGAGTTTTTGCTTGCGGACAATGCTAATCATAAACCGACAAGCCAAACATCCGGTAACGAAGGCCGCCAAGAAACCGACGGTTAGAGGCAACCAGCCGATAGCGGTGCTGACCTCTCCTTGCAACAAATCCAATAAGTCGAGAAATGCTTCGCCTAAGATAGGAATCAAAACCATCAGGAAAGAGAATTGGGCTACCGACTCTTTCTTCACCCCGCAAAGCAATCCCGTGGCAATAGTGGTACCGCTGCGGCTCAGACCGGGCAGAACGGCAATCGCCTGCGCACAACCGATGATGATGGCATCCAAATAGGTTACTTCGTGCCCTTGGCGGTTGAGACGCTTGCTAAGAAACTCGCTCAGCCAGAGAAGCAGCGCGGTAACTATCAGGCAGATACCTACCAACAGCAACCCGTGCCCGAAGAAAGACTCCACTTGGTCTTTGAAGAACATACCCACGATAAACACGGGAATCATCGAGACCAGTATCTTGGCTACGTAGTCTTTCTCCTGATTCCACTTCATGGTGGTGAATGTACCCTTGAAGAGTTGTGCCACCTCGTGCCAAAGCACCACCAATGTAGATAGCACAGTCGCCGCATGGACCACCACCGCAAACGTCAGGTTCTCCTCCCCTGCTGTTCCCAACAGTGCATGACCTATCTCCAAATGCCCGGAGGAGGATACCGGCAGGAACTCTGTCAGTCCCTGAATAAAGCCCAGTATAAGTGCTTCCCACCAACTCATTGCTTTTTCCCTTTCCAAAGAATAGATACGACCATGCTCACAAAACCAAACAACGCAATCATCGGACCTACGGTGATGCGACGGAAAGAGAATATATCGGGATTGTATGTCTCGCCGCTCGGCTCACCTGCCATCAGCGCAAACCCGACAACGATGATGAGAAAGGAAACGGCTATTAAAATGATATTCAGTTTAGGAAGACTTTGTTTCATAGGTTATTATATTTCATACATAGTGTTGATATTCATTCGTATGTAGCGACCGGTTGCCAGCAAAGAAGAGAATAGCGTTATCAGTATGCCTGCAACAAGGATTGTTCCCGCTACAAACAAGATAGTGTGCCATGTGATGGGGAACAATACAATCCCGAGCACTATCTGTACATAGTAAACCGCACCTGCTACCACGGCGATTGCCACCAATGCGCACAGCGTGCCCAATAGCACGTACCTCCATACGTATGGCGACTTGATAGTCCACGGTGTTGCACCGACCAAGGTCATTGTGTTTATCAAGAACCGTTTGGAGTAGATTTGCAAGCGGATAGTGTTGATAATCAATACACAAGCGATTAGCAGCAACACAATAGCAACTACAAACAATACAATAGCAGCCTGAGAGACATTGCTGTTCAACACCCTGACAAGGTTCTCTTGATAGAGCACCTTATCCACATAAGGGAGCGATGAGAATAGTTTGTCCAGCGCGGCAATGCTGTCGGGATGTGCGTAGGCTACAGAAGGATGAACCTCATAGGAGGCGCCTAATGGGTTGTAGCCTAAGAATAAGGATGGGTCCTCGCCAAGGGTCTCGATGTGCTCTTTCAGTGCCTCTTCCGAGGATACATAGCAATACGTGCTGCAATAGTCTGCCGCCGATAACATCGACTCAAAACGCTCGCAAGCCACAGTGTCGGCATCCTCCGTCAGCAGCACGGTCAAGGTAACGTTCTCTTTCATCCGCTTCAGTAACGTACCTGCCGACAACAGAAGTACACACTCAAACCCCACCAAACATAACACCAACGCCACAGAGACTGCGGCGGTGATGTACATGTTCCATAGGTGATGACCCTTGCTCATATCTGTATCCCTACAAGCATGTTAGTATTCCCACAAGTCTTGCTCAAAGGTCAGCAATTCCTGTTCAATGCGTGCCTGCTCTTTCTTGATTTCCTCTTCTGTGAAGCAGTACTCCGGGATGAAACGATTGTATATGTTGCCTTCTCCGACGATATACGAACTGTACAAACGTTTCTGGAAGAAATCATCGTAAGTTACACGCTTAGTCTCGTTCTGTGAGGGGATGATATACTGCAATGCCAAATAGGGACGCAACTTATCAAACGGTACCCAGAACATGATAGACTCCTGCAATGCTTTCATAGGCTCCTTGGAGTCAATGTGGTCTGCATACAGCGGTGCGATAGCCATAATCTTGATGTACAGACGCGATGTGTGCTTATCGAATAACACCATCTCCTGAGTGAGGTACTTCAATTGGTTCTTCGCCAAACCCATATCACCGTCGAAAGCATATGCATTGAAGCGAAGAGAGTCGCTTGCTGGGTCATACAGCACAGCCATTTCGCTCGACTGAGTGTTATCCAAGTGGAGCGAATCGTATGTCTCAGGAGTACTATGGCTCTTCTGATACTCCGTCTCATTACCTGCAAGGAACAATTGAGGTATCATCTCCTTCGATATAGGGGTAGCAAACTCAAAGTCATCGGGTTTGAGGCTATTGTCGCTCTTTTGGTAAATGGGCATACCGTCTATCACCGCATCGATTATCACTTTCAGCAGGTTACGGTAATGCGGGTCGGTGGAAGTGGTAGGGAAATAGAGTTGATAATTCTGCTTATAACGCATATCTACCACGCGGTAAATAATCCGCGACCAAATCACATCATCCATGCGGGGGTCCATGATGATAATGGTATCATGAGTACCCGAGTAATCAGCGGTCTGAATCCTCGCTACACCCATCTCGTCAAAAAACGAGTTAACCGAATGTTGCGCACTTGCTGTCGCTATGCAAAACAGAAAGCATGCTATGAATCCTAACTTTTTCATTATGATAGTGTATTAGTTCAATGTATATACAACGGTGCTAAGCGTCATCTCCTGACCTTCTGCACCTCGTGCGCGTATGTCAGCAATGATGATATCGGTACCGCGTTGCAGTTTGCTTAACTTATCCCGCTGGTCTTTAGTAAACTTATTACCCTTTGTCTCGGAGTAGATACCGTTGATGCGCACTTTGAACGATGTAACGGTGAATGGCAAGTCCAGCAAACCGTCTTTACCGTAACTGGCAATCAAAGTGGCGTTGGGGTCTAACAAGGGATTACGACCGATATTGCCGCCGGGATACTCGTTCTCCCCGCTCTGCAGGTATGCGCTCGGAGGAGGTAAGGTCTTTACACGATACGTATGCTCTCCCATGACATGAGTGGCTCCTTCCATATCTGCCAGTACCTTTACGGTGATATCCTTGGCTTGCTTATTGGGCTTGATTATCCAATACTCCCCATCCTGCGTTACGGTAGCCCCGTTGCTTACTTCTACCTTCAGCCGATTGCTACTAATACCGGGCACGGAAATAGAGAATCGATTGTTGTGTTCACGATACATGATGTTCAAGTCCGTATTCGAGATAGTAACGCTCGGAGCACTCACAGTGTACTCGCTCTTGAAAGGTAAGTACTTCATTTCGTTGGTGGCAGGGTCGGCGTAGGCAATCTGACCGGTATAACTCTTCTGCCCGATACCCGATGCTACCACTTCATAGATACCTTGGTCGTTGATACGCTGTCCGTTGATGTAGTACTCTGGTTTTTGCGTCGAGTCAATAGCCGCCAAGATAATCTGTGCAGAATACTTGCTGCCTTCTATCACATAGTCAGACTTGGGTATCACATATGCATTCAGTTTATTTACACGCAAGTCGCCTGCGTCCGTCTGGTCAAGCAGATACAAAATCATCTCGCTCTCCGTCGTGCGCACGTCACTCTGCATCTTTGTTAAAACCGTTACGCAAGCACATACGGGCATACCATCAAACATTCCTACCTCCCAATTCACCGAGTCTTTCATATGTTCGTTCCACATCTTATCGCACGAGAAGATGTTGCTAAACTCGTTAGCGAGTTCTGGCTTCTTTTCGGATAGTTCCACGATGTAATCTCGATACATAGCAATCATGTCTCGCAAAACAGCACCATTGCCTTCTACTATGGCGTACTGCCCGGCTACATCTCGGTTGTCTTTTCCTTGTATCTCGCGCGTGGGGTCTATGCCGTTAGCAATACGTTCATCCACTAATTTTTGTCCATCGGCGAGGACCACAATCTGTGTTTTGAACTCTTGAAGGTAATTGTATAGACTATCCGCGCGATGTCTCAATTCTAAGGCTCTATTGTACCACTCCTGCATTTTCTCGGGATTTTGTTGCGTCGCCTCTTCAAAATCTCGATACATCTTGCTATTACGGCTATTCGAGGCTTCCACGGAGTTGTGCAGACTATCGTCCACCATTGTAAATCCGTTCAAAATATCGGTACTCACATTCAGTGCCAACATGGCTGTCAGCACCAAATACATCATACCAATCATTTTTTGTCTCGGGGTCTCCGGACAGTTCTTTGCTCCACCCATATCCCTGTCTTTATGCTAATGCGTTGAGCATGTTTCCGTAAATAGCATTCAAGTCAGCCACCTGTGCCGCCAACTTCTTGCTGCCTGCAGCATATGCCTCTTGGCTCTTCTCTGCCTCCGTAGCGTGAGCGTTCATAGCCTGCAAATGGCTTGACACCTCACCCATCGTGCTATTCTGCGCCTTGGCTATCTCCACTTGCTCTTTGAGGGCATTGATCTGCAGTTCATAGATAGAGTTGAGGGTGCCGAGTTGTGCACCTACATTCTGCATATTGGCAGCAAACGCCTTGGTGGTATCGGCAGCACCCTGCATGTGGGTCTCTGCGGCTTTATAGGCTTCGCTCAGTTGGTTAGAGACGCTCAGCAGACCGTTCTGGCTGGCGGCAAACTGCTCGGCGGCAGTGCCTGCCGCCTCCATCTTGGAGGTCAGTTGTGTCGTAGCGGTAGCCACTTTCCCCAACTCGCTCAACTGGGTAGCGGTCTTTGCCAAGTCTGCAATACCGTTCTGCAACGATTCCAACTCTTTGTCGCTCAGTGTAGGCACATGCGCCGAAGGCACTGCTGTCGGGGCAGGAACACCTGTCCCCACTGCTGCTACTGTTGCTGCTGCGGGCACGCCGCCCCCGATAACGGGTATCTCACCGCCTTCCACGCCGGCACCCAACAGAGTAGGACGTGCTTGTGCTGCTTTCTTTTCCAAAATAGCGGGGTCAGTACCGAACTCCAACAATTGGGGGAATACATTGCTCCAGTTAAATTCGGGGTGGGGCTTATCCAATGCACCGATGATAAAGAGGAATGCTTCGGTACACATACCGGCAATAAGCACTTGGGATGCTCCCGGCCAGTGCATAATCTTAAACAATGCTCCCACAATCACAACCGCGGCACCCACCGAATAAATCACACCAACGATACGCTTACCTTGGTAAGATTCATACCAATGCATGAACTTCTCCCAAGCACCCATCTTTGGTGCTCCTTCTGTTGCCTTTTCTGCCTTTGCTGCTTTTTCTGATTTAGCCATAATAGTTTATTATATTGTTGTACCTTAAATTTTATTCTCCAATATGCGAGCGCACGCAGCGGAAACCGATGTACGGACGACTCTCGTACTGATACTCATACGTGCGGACACCACACTGCAAGAAATAACTGATGTCCTTCCAACTTCCGCCCTTCACCACTTTGCGCTTCAGCACATCTGGGTCAGACTTCTTCGCATTATACGAGAAGTCAGGATTCATATCGTGGATACTTATGTTGGCAGCCGTGTTGTACGAACTGTTGGTCCACTCCGCTACGTTGCCCGCCATGTCATACAAGCCGTAGTCGTTTGCGGGGAACTGGGCAACCTTCATCGTAGCCGCACCACCGCCGTTGAAATAACTGCCTCGATAAGGCTTGAAGTTCGCGTTGAAACAGCCGTCGTAAGTACGGGCGTAGTTGTTGCCCCATGGATACATCGCCATGGTACGTCCGCCGCGTGCTGCGTACTCCCACTCTGCCTCGGTCGGCAGACGATATGCTTGTGCCTGCTCCGCGCCGTTGCCGTAATGATAGGAGCGCCAGTTGCAGAACGCGTGCGCCTGCTCCCACGTAACACCCACAACAGGGTACTCCGCATAGCCCTTATGCGAGAAATACATATGCAGCATAGGCTCGTTGAAAGAGAACTGGAAATCGCGTGTCCAGACCAACGTGTCGGGATAGACACAGATGATTTTTTGGGTAATCAAATCTTTCGGTCCACGCAAAGGACGCTCTATGGTCTCACATTGTATAGAGCCGTTCTCGTCCACCCAGAATGTATCTACCTGCACCCTCGCGTTCTCTGGATACGAACTGGTGGCTACGTCAAATTTGTTTTGGGGCAACACGGCCTGGTCGTAGTTGTACCATTGGTAACGATAGTGCAACCCGTTGGTACGCAGTGTCTTCGAATCCTCAAAGAACATGGGTGCCAATGCGTCTTTGGCTTCGTCTTCCGTACTGTTCCACGGTATAGGTGTCTTCGACCTCCAGTTCAGCACGTAGTTCTCTTCATCAAAATCCTCGCCTTTGGCTGGTTGAACAGCAAAGTCCGTCATGCCGGCTTCTACAAGGCGGGTCATGGCGATAGAGTCGCGTACCCAGTTGACAAACAACTTATACTGACGATTGGTAATCTCCGTTGCGTCCATCCAAAATGCGTCCACAGTTACCATCTTGATGTTGTCCGGCTGCTCAAATATAGCAGATTGCGTGTTTGCGCCCATCATAAACGCACCGCGTTTGATAAACACCATACCCTCCGGCTCTGCCTCGAAGAAATCGCTGTTCTTGTTGTTGTCAATCCAACTGGTGTTGCCGTTAGGACAACTGGTCATAACAACCACGAGGGCTGCCAAAAATAGCACTTGTTTTAGTTTCATATTGCTTTGCATATTCTATTTATCGTAGTTTTACAAGTATCGAACGCTTCGGTATCGATTGGTGCGCTTGGGCTTCAGGATGTCGAAACTGTAGGCTAAATACAACTCGTGTGAACCATAACTCTCGCGCAGCAGTTTGCTGGTGGACAATTCGCAACTATACCCCAACTGCAACCCTGCTATGATATCAATGTTCACCAATATATTCACGCTTCCCATTATGCGGTATCCCAATCCCCATCGGTACTTCTCCTGATAGGCGCACATCAGCGTCAGGTCAAGGTCCCAATCCCGAAAGTCGGTCATCAGCATCGCAGACGGTTGCAGTTGCCAGTCCTTGTAGTTCTTCAACCTGAAATGATAGCCTCCCGACACATACATCGTGCCCCTCAGGCGGAACTCCGTCTCGGTCTGGTCTGCCCATACCACTCTCGGCTGCGTCAGGTGGCTGTAACTGCCGCCTACCCACCATGTGCCGGTCGTGTAATAGACGCCAACGCCCATGTCAAAGGTCATGCCCGACTTCTCGCCGTTGGGTATCGCCTCGTCGTTGCGGTCGAAGTAGTCTGCTTCGCTCAGTTGGTCAAGGTTCACGCTGTCGCCCCTGAAACCCACGTTTACAAAACCCAAGTCCACACCGACACTCAGATATCCTTTCCCCAGCGGCTGCCTGTATGCGTACTGCGCATAAAACGCTTGGTTGCTGAATAGTCCGAAGCGGTCGTTTAGGAAGCGCACCCCCGCCCCGTGGCTTGTCTTGCCGATGACGAACGGACTGCTAAACGAGAACCAAGTCGTCATAGGGGCGTTGTTGATACCTACATACTGCATTCGATGCGCGCCATACACCTTCATCATGTTCCCCTCGCCTACGGCTCCGGGGTTGTACGACGCCCCCATGTACATATATTGTCCCATCTGAGGGTCGAACTGGGCGTAGAGCCCCATCGCCGTGCAGCATAGCAAAAGCGCGATATACCGTCTAAATCTCCACAAAATAGTATCTGTATGCTAACGGTTGGTTAGTACTCATCCTCGTTGAAGAAGAAATCTTCGTCATTGGTGGGATAGTCGGGCCACAAATCCAAGATACCGTCGTATATCAAGTCCTCATCATCTTCCAACTCGTTAAGGTTCTCTATTACTTCTGCCGGCGCGCCTATACGATTTGCATAATCCAACAACTCATCCTTGGTCGCAGGCCAAGGAGCATCCTCTAATTTAGAAGCCAATTCTAATGTCCAATACATATAGTTAAAAGTTTTAAGTCAGTGTCTAACCTTTTTATTATCAATCAACTATAAAAGCATAACCCGCCGTAGGAAGACGACGAACCTGCTGATTTATAGGGACTACCCACCCAAAATATCGCGCAAAATTAGTAAAAACTTTTGATATGTGCAAGTTTTTTCTTGTTTTTTTGTATTTTTTCTTACGTGGGACACTCTTGGCATAACTTTTGTATTATCGACGTCTCCTGCCGGTCAAATCATACAACTGCTCCCCGCGGCGAATCAAAATCTCTCCGTTCAGCAGAATCTTCTCGCACCCTGCGGCACTCGGCGCAACACTCATCTCGGTTTGACCGATTGACAATGCAAAATCAAACGACTGCGGCACCTCCGGCAGCGTCAGCGCCTTGCCGGTGAAGATACGCACTTCGCCCGCATGCAGGCTCAGCGTTGCCCCGCCTGCCACGCTCGTACCGCCCGCGTAGTAGTCGTACCATGTGCCCGCAGGCAGCGTAGCGTCCTGCGCAGAGGTGGCATCGAAATTGGCTACTACAAATACATCACTGCCCCATTGTATCGTGCGAACGGCTTTCCCGCCGCTCACCGACACGGCGGTCGGATTGCCCTCAAACACCTCCGGCAGCAGGCGCGTGCGCAGTTGGCACGCCTGTGCTACTTTGGCATATTGTGTCATGCGGCGCGAGTCTTGGAAATAGCCGCGATTCTCGGGGCGGGGTTTCTTCGAGCAACGGTCGTCGTTCGACGTCCCGTTGGGCTTGTCTATACTGCTGTTGATGGAGAAGTCGAAGCCTATCTCCTCATACTGCCAAATCATATGCGGGCCGTTCAGCAGCACGTTAAACACCACGTTCTCCGCGATACGTCCCAACCGTACGCTCTCATCGGTCTTAATCGCCCCGTTGCCCCATTGTTTGCACTTGTACTGCATGCGCTCCTCGTCGTGGCTCTCGCAGTAACTGACATAGCCGTCTTTGTTCGCATTGCCAAAGTCGTCGCCTTCCTTGAGCCAGCCCATCGCCGTCTGACAGTAGGCGTTGTTCGTGTTCTGCCAGCAGAGCATACCCGCGTTGACGAGTGCAGGGCGATCGCTGCCCATGTTCGCCCCCCAATGCTCCAAAATGAAATAGGCATCTTCCGCAACGGCTTTCACGCCCTTCGTATAGTAGTCCATGATGTTGCTCACGGCGTTGTTCGTCGTGCCGCAGAGCCCGTGGCTCAGGTCCATGCGATACCCGTCCACCTTGTACTCGCGCAACCAGTATTGCAGCGCGCGCGTGAACATCGTATGCGCAGGCACGAAGTCGTGGTTCCAGTCCTCATACACGTTGTCGCCGTGCGGAGGAGTAACGTTGAACCACGGGTTATCCTTCAACTCCGTCCCGTACGGATACAGTTTGTTCATCGGGTTCAAGCCCGTCGCGTGGTTGAATACCATATCCAGTATCACCGCCATGCCCCGCTTGTGGCATTCGTCCACAAACGCTTTCAGCATCTCCGGCGACCCGTAAGCCTTGTCTAATGCGAAGTAGTGGTTGGGCGAATACCCCCAGTTGTAGTTGCCGTCGAACTCTGTAACGGGCATTAACTCAATGGCGTTCACGCCCAGCGTCTCCAAGTAGTCCAATCGCTCTGCCAAAGCGGGCAGTGAGCGGAACGGCGTGTAGTCATATACCCACAACTCATAGATTATCAGGTTGTTCTTGTCCGGACGCTTGAAGTTCAGCGTCGCGTCCGACCACGCGTAGGGCTCCCGTCCGGTCTGTATCACCGTGCAGTAGCCGTCCGCCTGCTTCGGATAGGCTTTCAGCGTGCTGTCCACCGTCAGCGGCTCATACTGGTCATCGGGGTGCAGCACTTTCTCCGAGTACAAGTCCGATATGCGCTTCACAGCCCCGTCTGCGCGCACCACCACATACTGGTACGCATACTCCTCTTTCGGCGTCAGCCCGTCGAGCGTAATCCAGAAATACGCGCTGTCGTTTGCCTGTTTCAGTTGGTATTGGTCGCTTATCGTCCAGTCGTTGAAGTCGCCCACCACAAACACGTGTTTCGCCGCCTCGGTCTTGCTCGCCGCGTAGGTGCAGAGCGTAACCTTCGTGTCGTCCGTCGCGTCGTAGTAGATACCGTTCAGCACACCTGCGGGGCGGTTCGCCCGTTGCGGAGCCGCAGGCACGCATGTGCTCAGCGTCTCGCTCGCCGTCTCCGTACCCGTCTCGCCGACGCACTCGAAGACATAGTCGCCCTCCGTGCTCAGCGTGGTCGTGTAGGCAATCTCTTTCCCCTCGGCGCTCTTCACCTCCGTCCCGTTCAGCAGCAGTCGCAGCCGACACGCCTCGGTCGCCATCGCAGTAACCGTTACTTTCGCACCCTTCTCGGAAATCTCGGGCACGGCAGAGGTGAACGCCACGGTGAAGCCTGCCTCCACGAGGTCCACGAAGATATCCCCGCCGCTCTCGGTCTTACCCTCTTTGCTGCCGTTCGGACCGTCGTTGAACACGAAGCACAGTTGGGTCACTTGCGTCGTGTCGCTCACGCCGTAGTAGGCGAAGATACTCGGCGTAATCTTCAACTCCCAGTTGCCTGCGGCGTTCTTCGTCATCTTGTATTTGGCTTCGCCTCCGCGCCAGGTCGGAGCGTGCTGCCATTGTTTCCCGTTGTAGGTGATACCCGTGTGCGCATAGCATGCCGTGGCACCTACCATCCCCTTGTTACCTTCGTTCGGATTGAAGATAACGGTTACTTCGCCGTCGTATCCCTGTTGGATAATCGCGGGCTGCGTACTCACTTGCGCAAACACAGAGGCAGACAATGCCCACACTGCAAATACAGTTAGAAAAATGCTTTTTTTCATGATATAATCTAAGGTTTTATGTTCTCTTTTAAGGTGTTTTGAATAGCATATCGTTTCAGTTTGCAAAGGTACATAAATTTATTGATATATGCAAATATATTGTTAAAAAAGAAAGGTTTCATTGAAAAAACCACCCCTAATCCCCGTCCTCCCCCGCAACAACCCCCAACAGGCGACATAACGAAATCCCAACCTTCCTACTCCCTAATAAAAAACAGTGTTGATGAAGAGAAAAATGTAACAGGTTCACCGGTAAAATCCTGTGTTGATTAAGAGAAAAATTTGGTCATATCG
>JBJECJ010000082.1:0-6808 GCA_051870955.1 Paludibacteraceae bacterium
GCGTGATGACCAAGATGATTGAGAGCAACACCACCATCCCGACCAAGAAGACCGAGACCTTCACCACCGCGGT
The DNA here is from genome assembly GCA_051870955.1 of Paludibacteraceae bacterium. Lineage (GTDB taxonomy): Bacteria > Bacteroidota > Bacteroidia > Bacteroidales > Paludibacteraceae > Colicola. Next base: position 74 of record JBJECJ010000082.1, read on the forward strand.
GGACAACCAGCCGTCTGTGGAAATCAAGGTGCTGCAAGGTGAGCGTCCTATGGCGGCGCAGAACAAGCAAATCGGTATCTTCCACCTCGATGGTATCATGCCCGCACGCCGTGGCGAACCACAGATTGAGGTTACCTTCGACATCGACGCCAACGGTATCTTGAACGTTACCGCCAAGGACAAGGCGACCGGCAAGGAGCAGAAGATTCGTATCGAGGCATCCAGCGGCTTGAGCGACGAGGAAATCAAGCGCATGAAGGCCGAGGCAGAAGCCAACGCCGAGGCAGACAAGCGCGAGAAAGAGCGTATCGACAAACTCAACCGCGCCGATGCGACCATCTTCCAGACCGAGAAGCAACTTGCCGAACTGGGCGACAAACTGCCTGCCGACAAGAAAGCGCCTATCGAGGAGGCTCTCAAGAACCTGAAAGAGGCATACGAGAAGAAGGATGCCGACGCTTGCGAAGCGGCTAACCAAGCCCTGATGACTGCCTTCCAGGCTGCCAGTGCAGAGATGTACAACGCGCAGAATGCAGGCGCGCAAGCAGGCGCACAGAACGCGGACTTCTCCGGCGGATTCAACGGCAACGCAGGCAACAGTTCTGCCAACAACGGCAAGAACGACGGCGGCGCAGAAGACGTGGACTTCGAAGAAGTGAAGTAAGGGCTAATGAACGATGAACAATTAACAATTAACATGCACCCGAGAAATAGAGCAGTGGCATGTTAATTGTTAATTATTAATTGTTAATTGAATTTGCCGTGCGTACCTTCAAGGACATACAACTACTACACTCCATAAGCGAGCTTTGCGAGCAGCAGCGTGCTACCGCAGGGCTCGCTTATCTGTTGCAGGTTACCGGCGGACACCTGCGCGCCGTCTATGCCGAGAATAACAACTCCCCCGCCCCGCTTGCGGGGAGGGGGCAGGGGGCGGGGCATCTCAAGGAGGTGCGGTCTCCAGGCCGCACCATGGCTTCAAGTATAAGTTTGCAAACGGACGACTTGCTCTTCGGCGCGGTGGGCAACATGTTGCAGTGTGTGGAGCAATCGGACGACTTCGCCTGCACCATCTACGCCATCGATGTCCGCACGCTGGACGATATCCTCTACGCCTGCCTGCGCGACGAGCGCGGGTGGCTGGAGAAGTCGCGCTTCCTCTTGCAGCACCCCGTCATCCGGCTGACCAAGCGCCAAGTGGAGATGATTGCCGCCTACCGTGTGCTGGTGCGTTTCTATTCCGACGAGCGCAACCACTACGAGCGGCGGGTGGCGTTCTTGCAGGCGCAGGCGATTATCTTCGAGTTGCTGTCGTGGGTGAGCGACGCGATGCCTGCCCAAGGTGCCGTTCCCGACAAACAAGACACCACCAAGACCGCCAACACCGCCGACACCCGTGCGCAGCAGTTGTACTTGCAGTTCCATCGCTTGGTGAATGATACCCACGGCGCGCAGCGGCAGGTGCGTTGGTACGCGCAGCAGATACATATCACCCCAGGCTACCTCCACCAAATCTGCAAGCAGGTGGACGGCCGCTCGCCGCAGGAGGTGATTAACGATATCGTCCTGCACGAGATACAACAACGCCTGCTTGCCACGGACGATTCCGTCAAGCAGATTGCTTTTGCGCTCCATTTCGGCACGGAGAGCAGTTTCAGCAAGTTCTTCCGCAAACAAACAGGCATGAGCCCCACCGAGTACCGCACTCGGCTATAGAAAAGTTCTGAATCCCTTCCCGCCAACAGGATAGCCTGAACCCATCCATCCGCCTCCTTTGGAGGCTGTCTGACAAGTCATATCCAACAAACAGTCCGATTTTTAAGATTCCCCTTCCGCCGCCTCCTCGCGAATTTTTCGCGGGTCGGTCGCGGGTCTCCCGCGGGTCGTCCGCAAGCCGAAACCACCTCCAAAATGTACTATTGTTAAGATTTGCCGCTCCCGCAACATCCCCGTCCCTTTCCTCCTCACCCGCCATTCGCAAACAAAAGAGGCTGCCTAACAAGTCCTATGAAGCACCGCCACTGGGGACGCAGGCGTCTCGCCTGCGGGCGTTTTGGAACAAAACGAAGGGTTTTGCGGTGATTTTGGCACCTTATAAGCCATTCGCAAACAAAAAAGGCTGCCTAACTCAATGGGTTAGACAGCCTCTTGGCTTATTTCCGACGAAACTCGTTTAGAAATCCAAATCCAGCGGAGCGAAGAGTTTCGCTTTCGAGGGCTTGATGAACTTGCCGTACTTCGCTTGCAGCGCTTTCTGGTCAATCAGTTTGGGGTCGCCTACAAGGATGATAGTCATCGGCTTGCCTTGGATGTACTGCTGATAGAACTCCTTGATTTGGTCAAACGTCAGATTATCAATCGCTTCCTTGTTGTAGAGAGCGGGGTCCTCGTTGTAGCCCATCTCTTTCCAGTAGTCGTAAGTTCCTGCCTTGTAGCGGAACGAAGGCTTGCTGATTTGTGCATTCTGGCGCAATGCTGCCTTCACTGCCTCAATACGCTCGGGATACTCCGGCATAGAGTCCACAAGGTTCATGAACACCTCGATGGCGTCTGCTGCCTTGTCGCTCTGCGTACCGATATAGCCCCTGAAGCACGAGTTCTTGCCCGGGCGGGCACCCTCCGACATGATACCGTAAGCGGTATAAGCCATCGAGCGCTTCTCGCGAATCTCATCCAACACCAGTCCGGTGAAGCCGCTGGAGAAGTACTGGTTGAAGGCTTGGAAGAGCACATCCTGCTCCTTGTCGTAGGGCACACCCTCGAAATAGAAGTAGATGGTCGCCTGCTGTACGTTGCTGTTCGGCAAGAAGTAGATTTGGCGCTTGTCGTATGCCTTGCGGTCGCGGATGACGGGCGAGGTGGACGGCTTCACACCCTCTTGCAGCGGCAGGTTGCCGGTCAAGATGGTCTTCACCTCCTCCACAGGCTTCTGACCGCAGTAATAAACGTCCAGCGCGTAGCGCGTAGCCGCCAGGAACTCGGCTTTTAACTTTGATTCATCGAGGTAGTAGATATCCATAAACGGCACTACATCAATATAATCCGACTGCTCGCCGTAGAGAACATACTCCAACAACGCTGCAGACTGTACTCGGTCAATCTTCGACAGCATGAAACGGTTCGACAACTCGCTACCCTTCACTGCCTCAAACTGCTTCTGCTCGAACTTCGGGAAGAGCATCTGACGCTGTACCAACTGACAAATCTCTGCCAAGTGAGCCTCATCGCCATAGATACTTACATAGAAATAACTCCTATCCACGCCGTATCCGCAACGACCACCCAACTCTGCCAACTGGCGGCGGAACTCCTGCGGATTCACGCCCGGCATGATACCCGACATGTTCATCAACTCAGCCACGGGCTCCAGCATCGGCTTCTTGCCCGAACCAACGCCGTAGCGCAGTGTCAGCGAGAAGATATCATTCTTGGGGTTAGCACCATAGTGTAGGGTGATATTCTCGTCAATCGGCGTAACGGTAACGTCGTTCAAGTCCATGAAAGTCTGCTTGATAGGGTCGCTCGGCAGTTGCTTGAACGCCTTGGCGTACTCTGTCTCCTGACCGTTAATCAAATCCAGCGACTCAATCTTCGGTTTCGCCAGTTTGTTCTTTTTCGGCGTACCTTCCTCGAAGGTCAGCGTCATGTGGCTCGCGTCGAAGTACTTCTTTGCCACGCGCTGGATGTCCTCTTTCGTAAGTGCCTGAATCTTAGCATTCTGCGTGAAGATATTATCCAGCGGCATGTCGTAGATGAAGCAGTTCAGCAATTCCCAAATCTTCGACTCGGGGTCCTCAAACTCCAACTTGAAGTCCTGGTCGTACTCTGCCTTCACGGTCTTAATCAGCCAGTCGGGTATATCGCCGTTCTTAATCTTGTTAATCTCCGCCATCACGATTTTCTCGGTAGCGGCATTCGACTCGTAAGCGCGTTGGTTCGCATCGTAGTAGGGCACTGCCTGTACGAGGATACGACCTTGGTCGCGGCGTGCATCGAAAGAAACGCCTGCGCCCAATACCTCACCGTCCATCGTAACACGGTCAAGCAGACCCGTGTTCGTGCCGTTGTTCAGCAGCGAAACCACGAATTGCAGTGCCAGTGCGTCATCGTCGGTAACTTTCACACCGTCGTATGCCCAGCAGATTTGGGGATAGTAGCCAATCTTATATTTGTAGTTGCCCTTCATCTCTGCCTTCGGATACGACTTGCGCTCGGGCAGGTCTTGCGGCTGCAAGCGACCGAAGGTCTCGGCAATCATCGGCTTCGTGCGCTCCGAGTCGAAATCACCCACAAGAATCAGCGCCATGTTGTTGGGCACATACCATGTGTTGTAGAACTCAATCAGTTTGCTCAAGCGCGGGTTCTTCAGGTGCTCGGGCAGACCAATCACGTCGCGCTCGTAGGGGCTGCCGGCGTACAACTTGCCGAACAACTCTTGGCGGATATGCGACGACACGTTGTCTTGGTACATGTTGTACTCTTCAAACACGTTCTCCAACTCCGCTTGGAAAGTACGGAACACGGGGTTAATCAGACGGTCCGAGAAGATGGTCAGCCACTTGTACATGTTCGACGCGGGGAACGAGTTGTGGTAGCAGGTCATGTCGTAGGACGTGAAGGCGTTCACGCCCGTTGCGCCGATTCCGTCCATCAGGATGAAGAAGTCCTCGCAGGTAGCGTACTTCGCCGCCTTGATAGACTCCTCATTGATACGCGTGATGTAGTACTGACGCTTTGCCTCGTCGGTCTCTACCGCGCAGGAGTCGTACAGCGCGATGATGTTCTCATAGTGCACTTTCTCTTTCTCCCAGTCCAGCGCACCGATACGGTCGGTTCCCTTAAAGAGCATGTGCTCCAAGTAGTGTGCCAAACCTGTGTATTCGGCGGGCTCGTCGATAGAACCGGCGCGCACTGCCACATAGCCGGTTACGTCCGGCTGGTCATGGTCTTCCCATAGCAAAACGGTCAAACCATTGTCCAGTTTGTACTCCGTCAATCCCTCGCGAGACTGTCCGAAAGCAAAACCAAAGGTGCTCAGCAAAGCCAAAGCAGATACAATTAGTTTCTTCATTTTCGTTTTTTATTTGATTGTTAGTGAATTAGCGATTTATCGCCTGTTTATTTACATCTCCAGCAGCACCTTTCCGCATTGCCCCGACTCCATGATGTCGAAGCCTTTTTGGAAGTCCTCGAAGGCAAATCGGTGCGTAATCACGGGCGACAAGTCGAGTCCGCCGAGCAACATCTGCTCCATCTGATACCACGTCTCCCACATGCGGCGCCCCGTTATGCCTTTGATAGTCAGTGCATTGAATATCACGTCCGACCAGTTCACCTTCGTGTCGTCAGGCAGGATACCGAGTTGCGCAATGTTCGCGCCCTTGTACATGTGCGCAATCATATCGTTGAAAGCAGCCGGCGCACCCGACATCTCCAGTCCCACGTCGAAGCCCTTGATACCCAACTGCTTCATCGCCTGCTCCACGGTCTCGCCTTTCGACCCGTCCACCGTCAGCGTCGCACCCATCTTCTTCGCTATCTCCAGCCGTAACGGATTGAGGTCGGTTACCACGATATGTTTTGCGCCGGCGTAGCGGCAAATACCCGCCGCCATCGTACCAATCAGTCCCGCGCCCGTAATCAACACATCCTCACCCAGCAAGGGGAATGCCAACGCCGTGTGCGTCGCGTTGCCGAACGGGTCCATTATCGCCGCGAAGTCGTCGGGAATCTCGGGGCGCACATGCACGATATTGCTCTCGGGAATCGTAACGTACTCCGCAAACGCGCCGTCTTTGCCGAAGATACCCACCGATAGGCTGTTCTCGCACACATGCCCCATCCCGCGGCGGCAGTTGCGGCAGTGTCCGCACACGATATGCCCCTCGGCGGTTACGCGGTCGCCCACCTTCGTGTTGCGCACGCCGGCACCTGTCTCCACGACCTCGCCCACGAACTCATGCCCCATCGTGTAAGGCGGCGTGCAGTGGCTCTGCGACCACTTGTCCCACTTGTACATGTGCAGGTCCGTACCGCATATCGCGGCTTTCTTCACCTTGATTAACACATCGTTCACGCCTACCTCGGGCATCGGCACATCTTCCATCCAAATGCCCCGCTCGGCATACCGTTTGACTAACGCTTTCATTACAATACTTGACATTTTGAATTGCGCCGCAAAGTTACAACATTTTTTTCAATTATGCAAATTTAATCTGCACTTTTTTCCAATCTGCACCTCTACGCGCCCTGCAACGGCGGGGAGTGAGGAGACAAACCGCTTTACCTTCTCTGAAATTGTCCAAATTTCCAATAACCTCCTCCCCGAAATCTTCCCGAAATAACTCCCAGAGTGTACCATTACATTATCGGAACATTATCGGAACATTATCGTAACATTATCGTAACATTATCGGAACATAAGCGAGACCAAATAGGCATTGTACTATTTAGTGTACCGTACATATGGCATTAGCCTGTTACAATGTGTTAAATCGTAGTAGGCTACAATGTGTATATGTATTAGTGGTTAATTCTGTTTGTTGCCGTATTTATCAGCAACCTTTATGATTTGGTCAAGCCCCAAGGTTTTAATTTCTTCTACTATTTCTTTATTCCTATTAGTTTCTTGGATAAATGTATTTGGTTTCTCCACATAGGTTATCCAAGGGTTAGATTGGGGTCTATAGGTCAAAATGCAGTCTAAAAAAAAGTAGTATCTCTCTATAGGTCATT
>JBJECJ010000083.1:0-6669 GCA_051870955.1 Paludibacteraceae bacterium
TATCGGAAGACGTAAAAGCGCATTGAGTGCTATTTTGCAGCACGAAATCGCTCAAATTTTTCACTCCTTCTTTATCCAATTTCTTGGTTACACAACAAGTCGTTGAATGGGTGTTCTTTGCTTTTTGGAATAGCAGGATATTGGTATCTACCGTTGCACTCTCAAAAATCTTTACACCTGCAAAATCAATCAAAAGTTTCGGGTTGGTTTTATTGGCAAAGAACTCGCGTGTTTTCTCACCATATCCCGCCCGCATCCACTTGTTGGACGTGATATAACAAAGATGTCCGCCATCGTGCAATAATTTGTTTCCTTTTTCATAAAATAGGCAATATATATCCCCCGTGCGAGCAAAAGTGTCAAACTCACAAGGGGCATACATTGTCGCCAATTCTCCTCCATTATTTTGCAATTGTATATATGGCGGATTTCCGATTACGATGTCAAAACCATTGCAATTTGAGGATCGGTTGAAGACATCGGCGAACATAATCTGCCAATCGAAGAAGGGAATTTTTGTTCTTGCTCTTTCTTCTATAGATTTTGTAGTATCATTTAATGTTTCTCGTAGTACTTTACAATAGTCAATGGTAGCTTGTTTCTCTGGTGCTTTTTGTTTAGCGATTTCTGCTAAAGACATCTGTTTGGGGGTATCCTCTCCAAACAGAGTTCCAGTCTGTATCTGCTTTATCGCAAAACTATTGCGTTCATATCCTAATTGTAAATCTATGATATCTAATATCAGATTTTTGATATCTATTTCTTTTTCGTACTTGGCTTGACCGTTTAATAAGAAGTACTCTTTTTGCTTCTGTTGCAATGATTTCTTCTTAGCGATTATGGCTTGGATATTGGCATGTTTTTGATTATCGTTGATATTCAAGTATTTCCCATTAAATGTTGTTAGCAAAGAATTGCCATGCATAATCTTATAATCAAGATTCGGTAGTGGTGAAGGTGTATCTTCATCCACAACAATAGACAACCAAAAACGAAGTCGCGCAATATCAATTGCTCCTTGCTCTATATCTACGCCATAGATATTGTTTTGGATAATGCTTTTCTTAATATCTGCACGGTTGTAAGGGTCATCCATCAATGCTTCACGACAATGCAATAACTCATTGAGTAATTCCATTGGGAAAGCACCGGAACCAATAGCAGGGTCGCATATTTTTACACTCTCTAAGGATTTTCGTAACTTGTCTTGCTCTATTTCCGGAATGTTCTTTACGCTATCTTCCGGAGATTTCGCAAATAGTCGGATAGTTTCTTTTGATAATGAAGTTTCTGTCTCCAGATAATTTATTAGCGCCTCTTGGCACATATATTGTACTATTTCTTTTGGAGTATAGAATGCTCCTTTTTCCTTGTTATCTTCGAGCAGGTTTTCAAAAATCTTTCCCAGCATCTCGGGGTCAACACCTACTTCGGCATCGTTGGGGTCGTTTTCGTCAATGGTGAAGTTGTAGGAGGCAAAGAAGTTAAAGAGGTCTTGGAATAGTTTAGCGGGAAATACTGACCGGAAATTGTCTATTGGTTCTCGGTCGAACAAGCCTCCATTGAGGTATGGTATCTTGACGCGTCCCATGGCGGCAACACGTGTATCATAGATATCGCCTTCCCGTTTTTCGTTGAGGCACTCGAAGAACAGGGGTTCGAGCACTTCGTCCAAGAAATTATCTTTCTGTTCCGGCGTAGCCTTTTGGAAAAGGTTGTAGATAAATTGTGTATCGCCCCCGTACCAATCTTTTTCGGATACAGGCACGCCCATCCATCCCCGTCTTTGCAGGAAACATAGGAATGTGAGTCGTCCCATCAACTTCTTCACATAGTCGCGAATGTATTTGCCTTCTTCTGTGGCAAATTCCTCTCCGAAACGGGTATTGTCCTGCTTGTTATCCTCAATGTATTGACAGAAAATCTCATACTGGTGTTTATAATCGGAAAAGAACTCATTGGACAACGCCTCTACGGAGAAAGCTGTTTCGAGTGCTTTGGCATTCTTCGGCGACTTCTGCAATTCGTTCAAACGTTCTGCGATGGTACGGCAGGAAAAGTTTTCTCCGCAGAGATAGGTGAAGCGTTTGGATTTCTTTTGCCCGGGTATCTTCTCTATATAGGACAGCCGCCATGAACGATGGGTATTGTCCACATAATGGAAGATGATAAATGCGCCATCGAATTGCTCAACCATTTCGGCAACGACTTGTCGGATACCGACTCTGGAGCGGGCGATGTTGGCTCTGCTATCCAGCGTTACATCATACACTTTGAGTTCGATACCCTCGGCATAGATAGTGCCATGGTACGCTACGGATTGTATATGGTGGGTGTGCGCTTTTTTGGTAAAAGCACTATCCGGACGGGTGAGCAGGTCGTAACCTTCCTCAAAGTTTTGTGCACCAAAGATAGGGATAAGTATCTCGTTGATGATAGAGTCTATCCCTTTGTAGTCGCTTGCGAAATAGGATTTCAGAAATTGATTGTCCATACGAGTTTATTTTTTTACAGTGGCGAACAGATAGGGTTCTCCATAGTGTTGAATGGTCGTTGCCGATATATTTTGCAGTTCTTGGTTAATGGCAGCATTGATGTCTTCTGCGGAAAGTTCAAAGAGGGACTGCTGTGTCGAAAGGAAATGACTTGCGATAGCCAGTATTTTCTTGGCGACAGAGACGTTGCCTTTATTGGCTAAGATTCGTGCTGCCTTGAGGCGCTCTTTGGCTTCGGGGGACAAGATAGGCAGCGCTATCAGGTCGCGCACTGCTTCTTTGGCTTGTCTCACAGACTTGTTGTTCTGCAAGGGACGGTGTTGGCGAGAGGAAAAAATCTTGTACGCCTCCAACGCCCGATTGGTGATATTCTCTATGTCCACCTCCATTGGGATGGCTTGGGTATCCGGCTCGCAACGCACTATTTTGAAGAAATCAAGGCAGGAGAGGAATTGTGCATCCATTGCGGCAAGCCGTTGGTCTTCGGCGGTATAGTTCTCGGCTTTGGGAAGTTGTATGTACACACTGCTTGCGGTGTTAGCGGTAGTTTTTACCACGCAATAGGTATTTTCCTCGCTTTGGACCGAAACCAAGGGCGCAGGCATATTGCAGACTTCGGCAAATCGAACAGGGTATGTCTCTTTGTAGCGACGGAGTTCTGCAATAAAATCGGTGAATGGTGTTTTCTCGTCTTCTATCAGTTTTTTGTAATCCACCTTGGAAAGTTCCTCTTCGCTGGTAAAGACTTTACTATCTTCCCCGAAAAGTGTATGGAAGGATTGGAGTTTGGTATAAGCTCGCTGTACGAGGTTGATTTCTTCGTCTCCTTCGGAAGACGGGAAGAAGTTATATACATATACCTTATCTGCCTTTGAGCCAATACGATTGACGCGCCCGATGCGCTGAATGAGTCGTGTGGCGTTCCATGGTGTATCGTAGTTGAGAATAGTATTGGCACGATGGAGGTTGACCCCCTCAGCCAAGACTTCGGTGGTGATGATGATATCATACTCATCGCGCCACTTATCCTTGGGATAGTTTGCATCAAAATTCGCTCGGATAGTCTCTTCCATACTCTCTCGATTAGCAGCGGTGATTTTGAGGACGCGGTAGTCAAGGCTTGCGGCTTGGTCTGCCAATTCATCTACGGTGGCAATTGCCTCGGAGAAGATAACGAGTTTGTGGGGTTTATTCTTATCGGGATTGAATAGTTCGGGGGTGAGTGCGGTGATGAACTTGGTCAGTTTAGGGTCATTGCGCTCTTGCTTCCATTCTTCCACCAGTTCGTCAATAATGCGTTTGTCGCTCATTAGTCGCTCAATATACAGCGGGTCAAAGTCAGCACGGTGGTATTCGGCATTCTGTCCTTTTTCGTTGCGTCCCTGGTCTGTCAAGCGCTGTATTTTGGTACGAATATCATCGAAGCAACGCTCTATGGTATATGTCGGGTCTTTCTCTTTTTTGAGTTTGACATTCAATTCGTAGTTCACATCGAGATTAGGACAGATAAATATCGTATCCTTCTCCCACATGGTAATCATGTTCTGCGTATATCGTTGCAGATTTTCCAAGGATTCACGGAAGGCAGTGAAACTGCTCTCCAATCGTTTCACCAACAACATCTGCATGATACGTGCCAGACGCGATGATGATTTTTGCGGGGTCATGTTCTTACCGGTGTAGCGGTCTTGCAGATTGTTCAACAAGTATTCCGTTGCGCGGTAACGCATAAAGAGGATATAGTCATCATCGTGCATTTTCATCTCCTCTGTCGGTTCTATAAGATTCATCGTTTTATAGAACAGGCGCGCTAAGCGTGGATTTAACTTGTAATCCAACTTGTTAGGACCTACTATATCGGGGAAGTGCAAATCTTCTTTGTATTCCTCCTTGATATCGGAGCGCGTGCGGCGGACGAGAATCTCGGAAAGCACGCGGTCGTGTATCTCTTTGGAGAGGAAAATCAATGCTGCCCGATTAACCGCTTTCGCTGTTTCTCCCCTTGGATTGGCATGTATAATCTCGTTATATCGTTTACATTTGTCTTGGAAGAACAAATCCAGATTATAGCCGACTTCTCCGTTGACACTGATGGTGCTCTCCTTGGGCGTGCGTTCAAAGAGGTAAATCTGATTTTTGAGGTCTTCGGGGGAGTTGTTTTGCAAAGTAGCCGATAGCAAGCCGATATAGGGATAATAGCCCTCTTTCGTATGTACTTGCTCAATCAGGTCGTTGAGCATATTGTACATGATAGTGCCATTATTGCGGAAGTTGTGGCTCTCGTCGATGATGATAAGCGAGTACATTTCTTTTTTCAGTTCCTCGTTGAACTCACCTGTTGACTCCTCCATATCTTCCGCATTCTCCAAGACTTTATCGATGCTGCCGGTAGTGATAAAGTCAATGTACTGCGCTATCTTATCCACGCGTTCTTCATCAAACTGCGCAATGGTTCGTTCCCACGCCGAACGTATGGCAGGGGGAACGATGATAAGCACCTTGCGTGTGCGCCCTTCATCTGCAGCACACTCCAAATAGTACTTGATGAGCAGTACGCCCACTATCGTTTTACCTAATCCTACCACATCCCCCAACAGGAAACCGCCATGCTGGTGCATAATACGGTAGCACAGTTGCACGGCATCCAACTGGTACTTCAAGGGGTTAAAATGTTTCGGGAGATAGGAGCGCAACTCCTGCTCCATATTCTGATTAGTGAGTGCGGCGAAGCGGTCTTGCAAGAGGCGGATATAGGTCTCGTAGGGTGTGAGGCGCTGTGATTGCAGTTCCGGCTTGAGTGTCGCCCGTTGTGCGATAGGTGCCTTGCTCAGGATTTCCTTGATGAACTCCCCCGTCCAGTTCTCGCAGCTCTCGTCCTCCCACATCTGATTGAACCATGTGAGATGGGTCTTGTGGTGATTATACTCTGTTATGGCACCGGTTACGGCATTGGAACTGACCTCCAAGTAGTTGAGTTCTGCATTGTCTTGCAGCCCTTTTTCCGTGAAGTTACTACTGCCGATAATGCCATATCCAATACCGTTGCCGAGAAAGATATAGCATTTGGCATGGAGGAATTTCTTTTCTGCACCTTTCTGCCCATAGACCTTGATTTGGATTTGCGAGTTGGGCATATCGTCAAGACGGGTATATTGCAACAACATCTGCGCCACGGGGGCGTAGTCGTCTGTCAGCAAGTTGATGTCTCGCTGGATATAGAAGTCCGGAAACTTTTCCGATTTGGGCATATCCTCCGTTTGCAGTTGATAACTGCGGATTATGGGCTCTTGTCCTATCAACAAACGCAACTTACCCCCACGCTCAAAAAAAGGGAGGAGCGCATCGTAGAGCAATTTTGTCCCTTTCAAGTCCCAATAGCCGGTGGCAATACAAATTTCATTACACTTCGGCTCGGCAATAAACCGGTTGAGGTAGTCAACAAGACGGAATGTATCGGAATTGTCTATTAGTATGTTCGTCATTTCCTACATGGCATTAAATACAAGACTATATGCTTAGAATCTAAGAAAACATTTTGCGCAGGGCAAAAAGTTTTATTTGTTTTTTATGTTCATTTTCGTACAATTATCCACATGTCAATTTAGTGGAGCATAGGGGACTCGAACCCCTTACCTCAACACTGCCAGTGTTGCGCTCTACCAGATGAGCTAATGCCCCGTGGACTGTTTCTTGTGTGAGCGCACAAAGTTACTGCTTTTTTAGGACATATGCAAATAATTCTTCGTTTTGCGGGGATTTTATGGTAGGAGATGGTGTTGGCGATATAATCGCATTTTTTACTTGACGGGGACACGTATAGGAATTAAGGCAATGACAGATGGGTTGACATAGTGATTCAAGATTGAATTATGTCGCCCTTATAGGGCTTGCGTTGTGGAAGGGGACTTGTACGTAGGGGCGAGCCCCTACGCTGCTTTATGTCGCCCCGTTGGGGCTTTGCACGACCACTCATCATCCACATGGTTAAGGCTCGGGACCGGTTTATGTCGCCCCGTTGGGGCTTTGCACAACCGCTCATCATCCACATGGTTAAGGCTCGGGGATGGTTCAGGTCGCCCCGTTGGGGCTTTGGACTATCCTTGCGATATCCTCTGCCTAATGTCTTACACGTAATAAGGTTTACACATAGGATGAATAAAAAGTGTCAAATTTT
>JBJECJ010000084.1:0-6569 GCA_051870955.1 Paludibacteraceae bacterium
ACTAATTTTCAATAAGTCAAAGAACAATCTCAAAAGTTTTAGTGGACACTATTGAAATCGTCTATATTGTTCATTGACAACCACGAACTAATATATATTGGTTTTCAGTACATTATCTATATAACAAGGCATAAAATAATCTATATAATCATCATGTTATTTGCGTATATTCCTCTGATTGAGTAATTTTGCACCGTCGAATGAAACATTTGTGTTTCGTTTGGTGACATTCAATCAACTATTGTACAACTAATCACACTAATCCATGAAAAACAAAATTACCATCTTGATGGTGCTCTTGTTATCCGTGCATTGTGCGTGGGGACAAGGTGTATCCGTGAGCGGTATTATCACCGCAAGCAATGGCGAGCCTTTGATTGGGGCAACCGTTCAAGTTCAAGGACAATCCCAGGGAACCGTATCCGATTTCGATGGTCATTGGCAGCTGACAGGTATAGCGTCAGATGCCCGTTTGGTATTCTCCTATGTCGGTTACAAAGAGGTTGTGATGCCTTTGCAAGGCAGAACCGTACTGAATGTAACGCTGGAAGAAGCCACCGAGATGCTTGACCAAGTGGTGGTCATCGGTTACGGCAGCATGAGCAAGAAAGAGTTATCCTCTTCTATTGTTCAAGTTGACCGCAAGGACTTCGTGCAGGGCGCGATGAACAACCCTATGGAGATGCTATCGGGTAAAGTGGCAGGTTTGAACGTCTCCACCGTAGCCGCAGCCAACCCCAACAGCAGTAGCGATTTGCAAATCCGTGGCGCGGGCTCTCTGTCTGCAAGCAACGCTCCTCTGGTAGTGATTGACGGTATAGCGGGCGGCGATATCCGCAATATCGCAGCGCAGGACATAGAGTCTATCACCGTACTGAAAGATGCCGGTTCTGCGGCTATATATGGTACGCGCGGAGCCAACGGCGTCATCCTTGTTACCACCAAGAAAAGTGCTAATAACGAGGCAGGACATTTCACGGTAACCTACGACTCGTATTTCGACTGCAACATTGCCAATGCACATCCCGAAGTGCTCTCTCCGGAAGAGTTTCGTCGCAGTCGCCGCGGAACGGACTACGGTGCATCTACCAACTGGTACGACTTGATTATCAAGCCTGCCACGTATGACATCAACCAGTATGTCAGCATCAATGGTGCCACCAAGCACGGCTACTATGCCGCCTCGTTCAATTTCAAGGATGCCAAGGGTCTGGACATCGTCTCCGCACGTCGTGAATATGGCGGACGCTTTGCTGCAGAACAAAAATTCTTAGGCGACCATCTGGTATTGTCCGGCTCCTTGTCGGCTCGCCGCGTGAATGAGACGTGGGGCAACGATGACCAAGTGGACAACGCGCTCCAACTCAACCCCACCATGCCTGTCTATAACGAAGACGGCTCCTATTATCAGCCCACCAATGTTACGGGTGCCACCAACCCCGTAACCATCCTCAATGAGGTAAAGAGCCAAGGCAAACGCATGTACCTGTTAGGCAATGTGGATTTGAAATACAACATCTGGCACAATGAACAACACAATGTGTCCACCAACGTCAATTATGCGTTGCAGTACAACGACCTGAAATCCGACACGTATGCCACCTCCCAAGCCAACAGCAGTTATTGGGAAGGAATCAACGGTACGGCTACTTTGCAGTATCAGAAATGGCAAACCCATCGCGTAGAGTGGTTAGGTAACTATGATATGCACATTGGTGCCCACTCGCTCAAAGCCGTCATCGGATATAG
Source organism: Paludibacteraceae bacterium (assembly GCA_051870955.1). GTDB lineage: Bacteria > Bacteroidota > Bacteroidia > Bacteroidales > Paludibacteraceae > Colicola. The sequence goes on from JBJECJ010000084.1 coordinate 1,750, forward strand.
TTGGGAACGCTCTATCTATGAATCCATGTACGAGCAAAACAAGAACTTCACCTACGACAACACCCTTTGGAACAATATCGGTGCCGGTTCCTATCTGAAAGACGGACTGGCCTCCATGAGCAGTTATATGAACGAGTCCACTTTGATTGGTTTCTTCGGTCGTATCAACTACAACTACAACGACATGATTTTTGCCAGCGTCAGCTACCGCCGCGAGGGTAGCACCAAGTTCGGTATCAACAACAAGTGGGGCGACTTCCCCTCTGCTTCTTTGGCATGGGAAATGACCGCTTGCGATTTTATGTCTCCCTCCTCGGCGGTGCTGAAAAGTCTTAAGCCGCGCGTGTCTTATGGTCTGACTGGTCGTTCAGACTTTGACCCGTACAAGTCCGCGGCGATGTACGACACCAAAGACAGTTACTATATGGATGGCGAATGGGTGGTAGGTTATGCTCCTAACGGGAACTCCAACCCGAACCTCCAATGGGAACGCAACATGGCGGTCAATGCCGGTATTGATTTCGACTTATGGGGACGACTCAGAGGTAGCATCGAGTACTACAACCGTCAATCGCTCGACTTGCTCTACAACTATACGGCACCACAACCGCCCTTCGTGTACAACAAGATTCTCGTCAATGTCGGCACCACCACTAACCAAGGTATAGAAGTGGTACTGAACGGCGATATATTCAAGACCAAGGACTTTGTGTGGAATATGGGCTTCAACTACAGTTGGGGCAAGACCGTATTGACCAAGTTGTCGTCCGATGTGTACAAAGCCGACTATCTGGAGTTGTATCAGAAAGCAGGTGTAGGCACCAACGAGTACTATTTCCGTGTGGAAGAGGGCGGCGAGATAGGTCAGTTCTATGGCTACGAAGCAGCCGGTGCGGATGAGAACGGCAACCTGTTGGTATTGGACAACGAGGGCAATGCCCAATTGGCAAGCAATGCCGACCTGAGTTGGAAACGCTATATCGGTAACGGTGCGCCCAAACACTACCTGAGTTGGAACAACACTTGGACATACAAGAATTGGGACTTCTCCATGATGTGGCGCGGTGCTTTCGACTATGAGATATACAATACCCGCAAATATGGCATGGGACTGCAAGGCTGCGGTACCGACAACGTGTTGCGTTCTGCTTACTTGGAAGACAGCAACGTAAAGAGCGGTGCCGGTGTCATATCGAGTTATTATCTGGAGCGCGGCGACTACTTCAAATTGGATAATATCACCATCGGTTACAACATCGTGGTGCCGACCGCTAAGTATTTCCAAAACATGCGCGTGTACATCACGGCAAAGAATATCGCCACCATCACAGGCTATACGGGCAACGACCCCTCTATCGTAACCTCCACGGGTATCACGCCGGGCGTTGACTCCTCGAGTGCATACCCCACTGCCACACAGTTAGCACTGGGCATCACGCTTAACCTCAAATAATTAATACTCTAAACTCAATCAGCATCATGAAAAGAATCATCTATATAGCAGCCCTTGCCTTAGGTCTTTTCACGGCAAGCGGGTGCACAGACCTTACCGAGAAGAACTATTCCAATATCGATGCCTCGGTATATTATCAAAACGAAGCCAGCGTAAAAGGGGCAGTAGGAGCAATCTATGCTCGCGCAGCGTATGGTTTCTGCGAGTATTTCTACTATCTGCAAGAGTTCTCTGCCGACCAGATTGCATGGCGCACTTGGAACGGCGGAGCATGGGGCTGGGACGAAGGCTTGAAGTTTGTGCTCTCCTCCCATACATGGACTCCCGAAGCTAAGATTGTGCAACAGGCGTGGGAGAGCGCATGGACCACTATCGGCATGTGCAACCAACTGATAGCCGACTTGCAAGCCATCAATCCCGATGACCTGAAGATAACGCAGGAAGCCATTGACAGTTACATCGCCGAGGTACGTACCTTGCGGGCATGGGCGTACTACAACAATTTTGAACTATGGGGAGGCGCATTGCCATTGTGTACCACCGTATCTTCTGACGTACCGGGCAGCGCAGACACCGACTTCAACATCGGTTGCAAAAAGATATATGATTTCATCGCGACGGAACTGGATGAATCGGTAGGAGCATTGGTCAATAGAGGTGCCAACCGCGTGTCTCCGGCAATGAACCGCATGCTCAAGATGCGTCTGCTGCTGAATGCGGAGATTTTCATCGGCGAAAACCATTACCAAGAGTGTGCCGACTTGGCGCAATCGCTGAAAAACGGTGATTTCGGGGCTTATGAAGTGGTATCCGATTATCGCCAAATCTTTGAAATTGACAACGCCAACTGCCCCGAGGTCGTGTTTGCTTTTGCGGAGAAGAACGGGCAACTGAACACAGGCTGGATGCGCAATATGCCGGGACTGCCGTATAACTACGATGAGTTCTTGGACGTTTTCGCTACCAACCAATCGGGTTGGAACTGCGTCTGCTTGGCTCCGTCTTATGACAACTCCGGCAATGAGTTGGTCTATCCCGATGGGAAGATGTACGGCGGCACGGACAACCCCGTTTGCTTCCTCGAAGGCTCGTACAACGACCGGTTGGGTGCCGTATATGCTCGTTTCGAAGACGGCGATATACGCAAACAGAGTTATGCGTTTGATGACCGTTGGAACGGTGGTATATTCCTCAAAGGAGAGATTAAGAACATCACCACGGGTGAGTCGGTGGCGGCTGATGCCGATCGCGACGGGCAACCGCTTATCTACATTGACCAAGTAGGGCAGTTCGCTGGTACCACCTCCGAATTAGGTCGATCGCTGGAGGTAGTGCAATCACCGCGTTGGGGACAGACCAACTCCGGCTATCGATTGATGAAATACCCGATGTATCGCAAGGCGAGCGGGATTGATTTCCAAGAGATTAGCGAGGTAGAGTTCCGTTGGGCGGAGGTGTACTATACGCTGGCGGAGTGCAAGATGCGTTTGGGCGATGCAGGCGCGGCAAAGAGCCTTGTGAATGAGGTTCGCCAACGCTATTTCGCCGGTGCGATGACCGACAAAGCGGAGAGTTGGAGCAACGAAGAATGGATGCTCCATCAGTGGGGTCTCGAGTTCTTGGGCGAGGGACGTCGTCGCCGCACGGACTTGCGCCGTTTCGACCAATTCACACAGGGGCAATGGTGGTTCTTCGGTCGTGCTACGGATGACGCCGGCGTGGTCTTCCCTGCCAAGCGCAGCCGCAAGTACGAGTGGTTCCCCTTGCCGCAGAATGCGTGCGCCGTCAACCCGGGACTGGTACAGAATCCGAACTACTAATAAACCTATAAAACAAAGTAACAGATATGAAAAAGATACTATTAGCCTTATGTATGGCATTGCCGATGCTGTTCATCGGTTGTGAGCAGGAGCCTATTGTGTTTGAGCATGAGAAGCCTCAGTTTGAGTTGAAAGAGAATGCCATCTTGCTGGAAGTGATAGTGCCTGCGGGTACTTCTGCCAAGGATGAGATTTATATAGTAGGTGCTTTCAACGGTAGCGACACTATCCACTATGCGAATGCCGATTACCTGCTTGAGAAAGCAGAGAAGGTGAACTCGAAGTACGGCATCTACCTCTATCCGGAGGATTTTGCGGATGGTAAGAGTTTGGCAGACGGCTTCCTGTTTGTGAGCAAGTTGCAGGGTGTAGAGCGTGCGGAGCAGATGCATGTGATTGCGGATGCGCAGGTAGGAGCCCGCTACGACCTGAGCATTGCGGCATGGGGTGGTGTTGCCGATGTGCCGGAGGTGGAGCATGATGGATATGCGGTGTTTGTGCAAGACGAGACGGGTTGGGAGTCGCTGACGCTCTATATGTGGGGCGATGTGAACGACCTGAACGGCGGATGGCCGGGCATGGTGGTTACGGGTGAGCAGACCATCAACGGCATCACCTACAAGTACTTCGACATGGGTGAAGCCAATACGGGTTTGGCGGAGAACCTCATCTTCAACAACAACGGTGGCGGCACGCAGTTGGCGGATTTTGCTTATACCATCAACCGCGACCTCTATCTGCGTTTGACATCAGAGGGTGTAGAGGAGATATCCATGGAGCCGGAGGTGGAGCATGACGGATATGCGGTGTTTATCCAAGACCAAACGGGCTGGGAGGCTATCACGCTCTATATGTGGGGCGATGTGAACGACCTGAACGGCAGCTGGCCGGGCATGGCGGTTACGGGTGAGCAGACCATCAAGGGCATCACCTACAAGTACTTCGACATGGGTGAAGCCAATACGGGTTTGGCGGAGAACCTCATCTTTAACAACAACGGTGGCGGCACGCAGTTGGCGGATTTTGCTTATACCATAGACCGCGACATCTACCTCATCGTAACGGCTGAGGGTGTAACCGAGGAGGGTGCGGAAGAGCCGGAAGAGCCGACTGACCCCGAGAATCCCGATGACCCGCAACCGGCGGATACGGTTCGTTGTAAGGTCTATGTGGACAACCGGACGGGTTGGGAATGTTTCTCTATATACAGTTGGGGCGGCGACTACGAGGCGTTTGGCGGTTGGCCGGGCATGCAGTCGGAGGTATCGGAGGAGATAAACGGCATCACCTATCTGGTGTTTGAGGTGAGCGGTCCCGAGGGGAATGACATGAACCTCATCTTCACCAACAAAGCATGCGCGGACGGTACGGATGCCGCCACGCAGTATGATGCCGCATCGGTGAAAATAGCCAAAGATGCTACCTACTATTTCCGCGCCGGTAGCGACGGTGCCACCAAAGTAGAATAAAACACAAAGGGGGATTCAATTAGTTATGGCTCACCAGTAAAAGCCTGTGTTGATTAAGAGAAAATCATGTTCATTCTA
>JBJECJ010000085.1:0-6510 GCA_051870955.1 Paludibacteraceae bacterium
TCACCATCCGACCTCCAGACTTATCATGCCTGAGCGCATGGTCGGGTAGCGCAGACCGTCGTTGGTGCGCAACTCGGGGTCCCACATCTTGAACTTCGAGAAGCAGAAGAGGTTGTTGCCCGACAGCGCGATACGGAACTTCTTCGCATGCATTGCCTCCAAGGCTTTCTGCGGTAGCGAGTAGCCTATCTCCAGCGTCTTCAAGCGCAGGAAACTCATGTCTTTCTTCCACCATGTGCTCGCCACGTTGTTGTTGGTGTTCGTCGCCTCGCTCAACCGCGGCCAGAATACGTCCTGCGAGGGGTTCTCTTCCGTCCAGCGGTCGTTGTAGTTAGCATACACATTGCCCAGCACGCCCTGTCCCGAACCCGGGATGAAGTAGTTGCTGCCGCCGATGATACGCCATGTGTCGCCTGTGCCTTGGAAGAACACGTTGATGTCCACGCCGTACCACGACAGGTTGCCGCCGAAGCCATAGACGATACGCGGGTCGTTGGTGCCGCCTATGTAGCCTTGGTCTTCCTCGTTAATCTTCCCGTCGCCGTTCATATCGATATACTTGATGTCTCCCGGTCGCACCACAGCGCCCAACTCCGGCGTGGGTAGCGATGGCAACAGGTTGCCGTCGGCATCGAAATCCTCCGCCGTGTAGAGCCCGTCCGCCGTGTAGCCGTACAGGGTGTTGATACTCTGCCCCGTCTGACTGCGGTAGGTGCCCTTGATACTCTCCGGCTCGTCTATCTCGAGGATGGTGTTCTTCGCATAGGTGAACGTTCCTCGCAAGGACAACTGCAAGCCGCATTTGAAGCGGTGGTTGTAGGTTGCCGAGAGGTCCACACCGCGGTTGTCCACCTTACCGAAGTTCGCATACGGGGTGCTGATGAAGCCTGCCTGCGTCGGGATGGTGTTGCGCTGCATGAAGATGTTGCTGCGCAACTCTTGGAAGAAGTCCACCTGCAGGTCAAGGTCGTTGTAGAGTCCCAACTCGAAGCCCACGTTTGCCTTGCGGCTGGTCTCCCACGTCAGGTCCGTTACGCCCACTTCACCTTCCTGCACACCCGTGTAGTAGACATCGCCTTTGTAACCCCAGTTGTAGCCGCCTGCGCCCGCGTTGATGGTCGTCAGGTAGGCGAAACGGCGCGAGCCGCCGATGTTGTCATTACCCACCAGACCGATACTGCCGCGCAACTTCAACTTGCTCAGCACCTCGCGCGCAGGCTCCATCCAGTGCTCCTCGGACATCAGCCAACCGATTGCGCCCGAGGGGAAGAAACCGAAACGCTGCCCCTTCGCGAAGTTCTCCGAGCCGTTGTAACCGAAGTTGAACTCGAGCACATAACGTCGGTCGTAGGTGTAGGACGCGCGTCCTGCGATACCTTGGTTGCGATAGGGCTGCGTGCCGCCGTTGTCGTACGAACGCAGGTTATAGAGCAGCAAGGCGTCCACCGCATGCTTGCCGGCAAAAGTCTGATTGTAGGTTACCGTTCCCTCGAAGTAGAGGCTGTTGCTGCCATACTCCGCATTATTGCTATGCCCCAAGAACTCCGAGCCGTATTTCAGGATGGAGTGCACCAAGTTACCCTCGTCATCTCGCGAGGAGGCGGTGCTATAGTAGTCCGGCGTCTTGCCGCGGGTAACGTAGGTCTGCGAATAGTAGTCGTAAGAGAACGTTACCTTCGCGCGCAGACCCGGGGTGATGAACTTCAAGTCTTGCTCTATGGCAAACAGACTCTCGATTTTGCCGCTCGTGCTGCGATAGTAACCGTTCTGCGTGCTCATCGCCCACGGGTTGTAGCGGTTGGCGGAAGCCAAAGGTATAGTCCCGTCGGAATAGATGGCGGGGTGCACAAAGGGCGGGGTCTCGAAGGCTTTCTCAAACACCTCATCCGTACCCGAGTTGCTCTTGCGCAACATCTGCAAGTTACCACCCACGTTGAAGCGCAGCACGGTAGTTTTCGTAACGTCCAAGTCCACGTTCGCACGCAGGTTGAAGCGGTTCAATCCCGAAGCCGTACTGTACGGCAAGGTCTCGTCCACCGCCATGATACCTTTCTCTCGGTAGTAGGAGCCCGTCAGCGCATAGCGCAGGCGCTCGCTACCGCCCGACACGTTGAGGTTCACGCGCGTGCTGTTCGCCACGTCGTTCGTGATGGCGTCTATCCAGTCCACGTCGGGGTAGAGGTCGGGGTCGTAGCCGTAGTAGGTCTTCAAGATTTGGTCTTTCGTGAAGGGACGGCGGTTAGGGTCGGTGCAGAGGTCGTTGAGCAAGTCCATGTACTCTGCCGCGCCGATGAACTGCGGCAACTTGGTCGGCGTGGAGAACGCCTGCTCCACACGGATGTCTATGCTCGGCGGCGCCACCGCACCACGCTTCGTGTTAATCAGTATCACGCCGTTGGCACCTCGCACACCGTACATCGCCGATGCGGACGCGTCTTTCAGCACGGAGAACGCCTCTATCTCGGCGGGGTCGATGTCGTTGAGCGAACGCTCCACACCGTCCACCAGCACGAGCGGGGAGGTGTTGCCCGAGAAAGACGCAATACCACGAATCCAGAAGTCGGAGTTGTCGTAGCCGGGTTCACCCGAGGGCTGCACGGCTATCACACCCGCCAACTGACCGGCGAGGTTGTTACTCATAGAGCGGGTGCTACCCACCTGCAACTGCTGCGGCTCCAAGGTTTGGATACTACCGATGACGGATAGTTTCTTCTGGTTGCCGTAGCCCACTACTACCACTTCGTCCAGCAACTCGTTGTCCTCGAGCAGCGTAACCGTGAAGTTGATGTCGCTGCCGACGGTAATGACCTGCGTCTTGTAGCCGATGTAGGAGATATTCAACTTGGACTTCTTGTCCGGCACCGTCAGGTAGAAGTGTCCGTCAAAGTCGGTGATGGTACCGAGCGTGGTGCCCTCGACCGAGATAGACACACCTATCAACGGCTCTTTCTGATTGTCCATCACCGTACCGCTGATGCGGATGCCGTCCTCTGCCATCGCCGAGAGCGGCAAGGCAGCAAAGAGCAAGAACAGCACCAAGCGGGATAAGGGACGGTATAGTCTATACAATGAACTCATAATCTGTGATTGTAATTTATGCGGAGCCGCAGTTGAAGATAAGGTCAAAGACAGCACATTCCCAGGGTTATCCTACGTATATCCTACGTATATCTTACGTATATCCTACGTATATCCTACGTAATCGACAGCATAAGGACAGCGGACCTCCAGCCCATCTGCAACTGCAGGTTCACCTTTATCGTAATGTAACGCCCAGCAGGTTGTAGGCATTGTCCCCACGCAGGATAATCACCTGCCCGTTGCGGAGCACTTTTTGGCACTCCTCCTGCTCAACCGCATTGCGGATAGCCTCATCGGGGTTTTCGGGAGTCTCTACTGCCACCAGCGTCAGTGTGCCTGCTTCGGCGTTGAGGGTAACCACAAAATCGCCCACGAGGGTGTTGTTCCACTTGTTGTCGCCGTCCTCTATGAGCACTACCTCATACTCGCCCGTTTCTGCCATGGCAACGCCCGGCTCTTTGGGACCGAAGTGCTTGCCCCAGTCGGCTTGGCAGAGGAACTTCAACTCACCGGCTTGCAGGCTGAGCGTGTCGGTGTAGATAGCCACGCTGTCTGCCACGCGCGCCATGACGGTTGTTTCGCCTATCGTCCAACCCCATGTGCATGCCGAGCCGATAGGATAAACCACCTCGGGATAAACGACCTCGGGCTCCTCCACTACGGTATCCAGCAACGCCAGCGTGAGGGTGCTATCTATCGAGTTGAGCGTAACCACATAAGTGCCGGACAGGGTGCAGTTCCACTTGTAGTCGCCATCGGCATGGAAGACCACATGGTGCACGCCTACGGTGTCCAGCGGGGTGTTCGCCGTGTCAGGACCGAAATGGCTGCCGATGCCGAAACTCGGTTGGAGCAAGAATTTCAGTTCGCCCGCTTTCAGCGCAAGGGTGTCGGTGTAGATACCCGTCTCCTCGCCCGTTTGGGGCATGGGTTGTGCACTCTCCGGTGTCCATCCCCATGTGCATGCCGTGCCGATAGGATAGAGACGGTTGACATACGCCTTGGTGTCTTCCATACCCGTACCATCGGCTACGGTCAGTTGCATGGTATTGAGGTTCAGCGTGAGTTGGTATCTGCCGCTGTCGGCAACAAACTTATTGTCAGGGTCGTCGAACGTGGGGCGCGCCACTACGGAATAGACCTGCGTGGTGTCTGCCCAATGCAAGGAGTCGCCGTTGGTAGCAGGTCCGTAACTCGGCACCCAGAACTCACCCGCTGCCACGAACTTCAACTCGCCCTGTTGCAGCGTGCCCGTCCACGTGTATTCGCCGTCTGCCACGGTGTGCATGAACACTCCTTTTTCCATTGTCCAACCTGCCTCGGTAGCATTACCCACCAAGACTACCTGCTCGGGCAAACTGTTTGCCATCAAGCCCATCGATACGCACAAGGCGCAGAGAGAAAAGATGATTTTTTTCATACTACAAGCCCTGTAGATGAGGTTTTCTCACCTACGAAATAAAGGTTAATAAAATTCGTGATAATTACGCTATCGGTCAGCGCAGACAGTTCGGTATCTCCATAACGAGTCCGGAATAAACCTAATCCCAACAACCATTATGAAAACCATCTATCCCTTCTCTAACTAACAGGGACTCGTTATGGAGATACTGGACTGTTATCTGCTGTTATTGTGCGACAACAAACTTCTTGCCGTTGCGCACATAGATACCCTGCGGCAGGTTCTCCACCGAAGTGCCCAACGCGCGACCCATGATGTCGTAAACGATGTTGTCGTTAATTGCAGTGGTCTGATTTACCAAAGTGGTCGTTCCAGGCTTTTCTACTGTCAACTTGCGCGTCTCCACATTGAGCGTAACGATATATTCGCCCTCGAGGGTGTTTTTCCACTTGTTGTCGGTGCCGCTGAGCAATGTGATATCATACTCACCAACTGCATCCATCGCTACCCCATTTTCAGCAGGACCATAGTGCTTATCAAAACTTTGCTGGCACAGGAACTTCAAATCAGTTGCTATGACCTCTCCGCTTTCATTTTTTCCCGCTTGCAGGGTCAACTTACCGGAATATACCACTTGGTCTTCTCCTTCCTTACGAGTCAATGGAGCGGCATTATCTATCGTCCATCCCCATGTGCATGCGTCACCAATGGGATAAATCTCCTTCGGGCAAATCTCCTCTATCCAAATATAAGGTTTCGGAGAAGAGGTATAATCTATGCATACGCGTACATAACTTGCCTCAACGAACTTCCACGAATTGTTTTGCTTGTCGTATGTGCCTTGTTGACCGGCATCACCTCCCTTGATATCTTTGTTCTCCGACGCTGTGTTATTGGCATAACGCAACACGCCATCCGAAAAAGCAAAATAATCATATCTGTTCAACAATACTTCGCAATAGTACTTTCCTGCCTCCGGAGTACCTTCTGAATTAACATAGGGAGTATTCAGCGGCATAGAGGTGTTTTCTACATCCCATTTACCAGTTTCTTCTTGCACTTGGGCAGGATTACCAATCAGATACATCTGCCAAGGCTCCAAAGTGAATGTACCGGCACTTGCATCGAATACCAAACGAACAAGACCCGTCTCACCATCGTATTTCCAAGAGTTGTCTTGACCATTCGTGCAACTGCCTTCATAAACTGTATTCAAATTTACGCTGACAGGCGATGTAGAAGGTGCAAAGCGTGCACCGCCGTATGTCAAAGCAAAACTACTACCATTTTTCAGATAGAGATTGACATAGTGTTTACCATCCGTATTCTTATTCACCAGCGGGCAAGACGAGTTATTTACATTCCAATAATCACCACTAATTCCCGAAATCGCATCTCCTATCAAACAATAGTTGTTCGGACGCTCCAACCATACATAAGGATACCACTCTTGGTCATTTTCTTCGTCTACGCAAATAAGCAGTTTACCCGTATAATTCGCCGTTATTTGCCAACTATTCTCACTTACATCTTGGGGCTTATCCTGATTATCACCTTTTTTATACCATGCATCGGTACCCTTTCCCTGCGATGCACACACAGTCCTGACATTGTAGTTTAGCAAATCGGCTGCGTCTAACACCTTGTTTTGCTTATACGAATTGTCTTCGTTCTCGTCCCCTAATGGTGCATAACGATTGTCTCCGTTAAACAATGCAAAATAATACGTGTTACCGTTTACCACATCTACTTCAATACAATACTTAGACCTCCCCGCTTCGTAATTTACATTGATGGGATAGGCCTTCGTTGCATCGCCGGACCAATTATTACCGGTAAAACTACCAATGAGATAAAAATGCGGGTCTATAGCCCACACCGATTGCGTTAGTGCCATCAAGGCAATGGCTAACACCAAAAAGAAGTTTGTTTTTTTCATAATTCCTTAGATTTAATAGTTAAACTTATTTTGATTGTTGATTGATTATCAATTCGTTGCACACCTTTTTGCCACGACAGTTTAGACG